>NZ_JBSFUU010000102.1:0-31165 GCF_053591955.1 Streptomyces sp. NPDC002845
TGCCGTGCGGGCGCTCGGGGGTGCCCTCGGAACGCGGGAAGAACTCGTACCAGGAGCCGTACAACGCCCGCTCCCGCTCCACCAGCAGCGGCAACTCATCGGAGGAGGTGACCAGTTCGCGCAGTGGATGCCGGGCGAGGATCGCGTCGACCTCGGGGGTGAGCGCGGCGGCGAGGCGGGCGGCGGCCGGGCGGGTCTCGTCGCGCAGGGCGTCGACGGCGGTGAGGAGCACGTCCCGCCTGCCCTCGTTCTTGGGCACCCCGGTGGCGGCCCGCTCGTACAGCTGGGCGCCCTCCTCCAGGACCAGTTCGGTGTCCAGGCCCGCCGGGATCTTGATCTGTGCGTGGTGCCGCCAGGTGGTGACCGGGTCGCCCCAGGCTTCCACGGTGTACGTCCAGCGGCCCTCGCCCGGCACGGTGACGGTGACGCCCCAGCGGTCGGTTCCGGGGGCCAGTTCGCGCATGGGCGTCCAGGGGCCGGGGCGGCCCTCGGGGTCTTTGAGTACGACATTGGCGGCGACCGCGTCGTGGCCTTCGCGGAAGACGGTGGCGGAGATCTCGAAGGACTCGCCCACGACCGCCTTCGCGGGGCGGCGCCCGTGGTGGACGACCGGGCGGACGTCGAGGACCGGTATGCGTCCGATGGTGGGGGCGCTCGGGGTGGGGGGTGGACCGGCGTCCGCGGGGCGCGCGGGGCGCTCGGCGGGCGCGGTGGTGGTGGTCGTCGTACGGGTGGTCGTGCTGGTCGTGTTGCCGGTCGTGCTGCTGGTCGTCGGGGGTGCTGACGAGTGGTGCGTGGCGGGCATGGCCGCTCCTGTCCGCGTCAACGGGGGTGGGCGGATGAGGGTGTGGGGAGGTGGGGCCTGCGGGGCGTACCGGAGGAGCCTTCCCACTCTATGCGGGTGGGCATTCCGGCACTTTGTTAACTACTCACGCGTATGTCTACACACAAGACCGGCCTCGTCGGGGAGGACGAGGCCGGCCGGTCTCGGCTTGCTGTTCCGCTTGATTCCCGTGGGGCTCCCGTGGGCCGTCCGGGTGCCGTGGAAGCGTCGCTACGGGTGGTTGACCTGCAGGAGCCTGTTCGGTGAACCGGCCCCCTTCCCACGGACCTTCCCCTTCACCGCCTGGCCGGTAAGTGCCTTGCTCACCTGGGCCGGATCGGCGCCCCGGTGTTCGGCCAGATAGAGCGCGGCGGCGCCGGCGACGTGCGGGCTCGCCATCGACGTACCGGAGTAGGTCGCCCTGGCGGTGTCGCTCGTGTGCGCCGCGGAGGTGATCGCCACGCCGGGCGCGAACAGGTCCAGACTCGGGCCCCAGTTGGAGAAGCCCGCCCTCGCGTCCTTGCGGTCCGTCGCGCCGACCGTGATCGCCTGGCCGACCCGGGCCGGGGAGTACAGGCCTGCCAGGAGCCCGTCGTTGCCCGCGGCGACCGTGAACGTGACCCCGGACGCGATGGAGTTGCGTACGGCGGCGTCGAGCTGCGCGTTGGCGGGGCCGCCGAGGCTCAGGTTGGCCACGGCGGGCTTCCCGGCGTTCCTGGTCACCCAGTCGATGCCCGCGATGACCTGGGCGGTCGTGCCGGCGCCGGCGTTGTCGAGCACGCGTACGGCGACGACGTCGGCCTTCTTCGCGACGCCGTACCTGGCTCCCGCGACGGTGCCCGCGACATGGGTGCCATGGCCGTTGCCGTCGCCCGCGGTGCCGTCGTCGCCGACGAAGTCCCAGCCGTAGCGCGCCCGGCCGCCGAAGTCCTTGTGCGTGACGCGGATGCCGGTGTCGATGACGTACACCGTGACGCCCTTGCCCGCCGAATCGGGCCATGTGTAGCTCTTGTCGAGCGGCAGCTTCCGCTGGTCGATGCGGTCCAGGCCCCACGAGGGCGGGTTCTTCTGGCGGTGGTCGTACGTCACCTCGGTGTCCTGGACGACCGAGGCGACGCGGGAGTCCGCCGCGAGCGCCCGTGCCTGACGCTCGCCGGCCTTCACGGAATAGCCGTTCAGGACCGAGCTGTAGGTGTGGCGGATTTTCGCCCCATATTTGCCGGCGATGTCCTTTCCGGCCTCCGCCGAGGCCTTCGTTCCCCCCTTGAGCGTCACGATGTAACTCCCGCTGACGGAGCCGGGGGCACCGGCGCCCAGGATCGGTCCCTGCGGGAGGGCCTGCGCGGGCAGCGTGATGGCCGAAAGCATCGTGGCCATGGTGACCGCGGTGAGTCCGGCGCCCCAGCGCAGCCGCCTGCCTCTGGTGCGGCCGGTGCGCGAGACGCGTGAGGTACGCGTGATGTGTTCGATCCGTGCACGGTGGTGCATGACTTGACTACCCCCTCCTCAACTCGGCGCACGGTGGCCGGAGTTCCCCGGGTGCGGCGGAAGCCGGCCGGTACGCCACGTGGGCAGCCTCTCGTGATGGATGAAGTGCCACAAGGCCCCTTTTTGCGCCTAAACCGGCGCCGCTCTGGCGGACCTGGTTGCTCGCACCCCTTTGCGCCTAAACCGGCGCCGCTCTCGCGGACCTGGTTGCTCGCCGTCGTGGTTTCTCAATTGATGGTTGCGGCGAGTGGCACTGGGGTGGGGGCACTGGGGTGGGGGGACTCGGAGGAGCGCGCCCGGGGAGGCACCATGTCGTGGAGGCACTCTCACCGCTACCGTCGGGGGACGAAGGGACGCACAGCGGTGTGCGTCCCTCGGCCGCGTACGTCCTCCGTGAAGGTGGCATCCCCGTGAAGGCGATCCGCAGATTCACCGTACGACCCGTCCTCCCCGAAGCCCTTCACCCGCTCAGCGACCTGGCGCGCAATCTGCGCTGGTCCTGGCATGCCGAGACCCGTGATCTCTTCCAGTCCGTCGACCCCGAGTGCTGGGCCGCGTCCGGCGGCGACCCCGTACGGCTCCTCGGCAGCGTCCCGCCCGAGCGTCTCGCCGAACTCGCCGGGGACCGCCGCTTCCTGCGCCGCCTCGCCGCCGCGGCCGACGACCTGCGCGACTATGTCTCCGGCGACCGCTGGTACCAGTCCCAGCCCGCCGGACTCCCCGCCGCCGTCGCGTACTTCTCACCGGAGTTCGGCATCACGGCGGCACTCCCGCAGTACTCCGGCGGCCTGGGAATCCTGGCCGGCGACCATCTGAAGTCGGCCAGCGACCTCGGCGTCCCCCTGATCGGCGTGGGCCTGCTGTACCGGCACGGCTACTTCCGCCAGTCCCTGTCCCGCGACGGCTGGCAACAGGAGCACTATCCGGTCCTCGACCCCCACGAACTCCCCGTGGCGTCCCTCAGGGAACCCGACGGCTCCCCGGCCCAGCTCTCCCTGGCCCTCCCCGGCGGCCGCGAACTGCACGCCCGCATCTGGCAGGCCCAGGTCGGCCGTGTGCCGCTGCTGATGCTCGACTCGGACGTGGAGGAGAACGACCTCGGCGAACGCGGCGTGACCGACCGCCTCTACGGCGGCGGCAGCGAACACCGGCTGCTCCAGGAGATGCTGCTCGGCATAGGGGGCGTGCGGGCGGTACGGACGTACTGCCGCCTGACCGGCCACCCGGAGCCGGAGGTCTTCCACACCAACGAGGGCCACGCCGGCTTCCTCGGCCTGGAGCGCATCGCCGAACTCTGCGACAAGGGGCTGGACTTCGACGCGGGCCTTGAGGCGGTCCGCGCGGGCACGGTCTTCACCACCCACACCCCCGTCCCCGCCGGCATCGACCGCTTCGACCGCGAGCTGGTGGCCCACCACTTCGGCCCCGACGCGGAGCTCCCGCGCATCGACGTCGAACGCATCCTGGGGCTCGGGATGGAGACGTACTCGGGCGGCGACCCGAACGTCTTCAACATGGCGGTGATGGGCCTCAGGCTGGGGCAACGGGCGAATGGCGTCTCGCTGCTGCACGGCGACGTCAGCCGGGAGATGTTCTCGGGCCTGTGGCCGGGCTTCGACCCGTCCGAGGTCCCGATCACCTCGGTGACGAACGGCGTGCACGCCCCGACCTGGGTGGCACCGGAGGTGTTCCGCCTCGGCGCGCGGCAGATCGGCGCGCAGCGCGCGGAGGACGCGATGACGGTAGGGGCTTCCGGCCGCTGGGACGCGGTGGCGGAGATCTCCGACCAGGACATCTGGGATCTACGGCGGGTGCTGCGCGAGCAGTTGGTGGTGGAGGTACGGGAGCGGCTGCACGTGGCGTGGCGTCAGCGGGGCGCCGGTACGGCCGAACTGGGCTGGATCGACGGCGTACTGGACCCCGACGTCCTGACGATCGGCTTCGCGCGCCGCGTCCCGTCGTACAAACGCCTGACCCTGATGCTGCGGGACCGGGACCGCCTGATGGACCTGCTGCTGCACGAGGAGCGCCCGATCCAGATCGTGGTGGCCGGGAAGGCGCACCCGGCGGACGACGGCGGCAAACGCCTGATCCAGGAGCTGGTGCGCTTCGCGGACGACCCGCGCGTACGCCACCGCCTCGTGTTCCTGCCCGACTACGGCATGGCGATGGCGCAGAAGCTGTACCCCGGCTGCGACGTATGGCTGAACAATCCGCTGCGCCCGCTGGAGGCGTGCGGGACCAGCGGCATGAAGGCCGCGCTGAACGGGTGCCTGAACCTGTCCGTTCTGGACGGCTGGTGGGACGAGTGGTACCAGCCGGACTTCGGCTGGGCCATCCCCACGGCGGACGGCACGGCGACCGACGACGACCGCCGGGACGACCTGGAGGCGACGGCGCTGTACGACCTGCTGGAGCAGCGAGTCGCCCCCCGCTTCTACGAGCGCGGGCAGGGCGGACTGCCGGACCGGTGGATCGAGATGGTGCGCCAGACCCTCACCCACCTGGGCCCCAAGGTGCTGGCGGGCCGGATGGTGCGGGAGTACGTGGAGCGCCTGTACGCGCCCGCGGCCAGGGCGCACCGTGCCCTGACTCCGCCTGTGGCACAGGAGTTGTCGCTGTGGAAGGCGCGGGTCAGGGGAGCCTGGCACGGGGTGACGGTCGACCACGTGGAGACGTCGGAGACGACGGCCACGGCGGAGCTGGGCACGACCATGTCGCTCCGGGTGCGGGTGGGGCTCGGCGACCTGGCCCCGGACGACGTGGAGGTCCAGGCGGTCTCGGGCCGCGTCGACTCCCAGGACCGCATCACGGACGCGGACTGCGTGCCCCTGAAGCCGACCGGCGGACCGGACGAGGAAGGCCGTTGGGCGTACGAGGGCCCGCTGTCCCTGGACCGCACGGGCCCCTTCGGCTACACGGTACGCATCCTCCCGGCGCACCGCCTGCTCGCGTCGCCCGCGGAGGTGGGGCTGGTGGCGGTGCCGTCGGAGGGGACAGGGGAGGGGGCGGGGGTGTTGATGCGCTGAGCGCTCCTCGGGGTGCGGTTCAGACGGTGATGACGATCTTCGAGCGCGCGTGCTCCACTTCGAGGTGGCGGATGGCTTCGGGGGCCTCGGCCAGAGGATAGGTGCGCTCGACGACCGGGGTGATCTTCCCGGAGTCGGTGAGTTCCCTGAGCGCCGCGAGGTTCGCCGCGCTGGGCGCGACGAGGAGCGGCCGCACTCGCTGTCGTACGAAGGGGGAGGTCAGGACGCCCCGAAGCGTGAGCCAGAGCGGGCCGAGGAGATGACCGGGTGTGCCCCCGCCGCCCAGGACGAGGATGCCGGTGGGGGTGAGGGCGCGCCGGAGGTCGAGGAGGGGCCGGGTGGCGGTGAGGTCGAGGACGACGTCGTACCGCTGCCCGCTTTGGGTGAAGTCCTCCTTGGCGTAGTCGACGATGTGGTCGGCCCCGAGGGACGTGACGAGGTCGGCGTTGCGTGCGCTGCACACGGCGGTCACCTCGGCGTCGAGCGCCTTGGCGATCTGCACGGCGAACGTACCGACGCCCCCGGACGCGCCGTTGATGAGCACGCGCTGCCCGGGCCGCACCTCCCCCCTGTCCCGCAGGCCGATGAGGGCCGTGCCCCCGGCGAGGGGGACGGCGGCGGCCTGCTCGAAGGTGAGGGACGCGGGTTTGCGGCCGACGCCTGACTCGGGGACGGTGACGTACTCGGCGAAGGTCCCGTCGACTTCCCCGAACACTTCGTCGCCGGGCCGGAGTCCGGTGACCTGTGCGCCGACCGCCTCCACGACTCCGGCGAAGTCCCGGCCGCGGATCCTGGCCCTGGGCCTTCGAAGCCCGAGGGCGAGCCGCGCCACGTACGGGTCTCCGCGCATGAGGTGCCAGTCGGCCGCGTTGACGGACGCGGCCCGTACGCGCACGAGCACCTCGCCGTCACCCGGCACGGGCTGCTCGACGTCCTTGACCTCCAGGACGTCGGGTGATCCGTAACGGTCCTGCACGACTGCCTTCATGGAGTTCCCCCCTCGGTTGCACACGCGGTGATGCTTAGGGGGAGAGTAGAGGCGCGGCCCTGAAACGGGTATCGGGGGCAATCCCTAGTGCTTCAGGAGGACAACACCGAAGCGGGCACCGGCCCGGCCTTCCCGGTGAACTCCCAGCTGCCGTGCGGCACGCGGTAGACGACGTGGCCGGGCTCGGAGCGCACATGCTCCGCCCCGCGCGGCGCGGCCGTGTCCTGCCGCCGGGCCGCCGGCACATGTACCTCGGCTTCCGCGCCCACGAGCACCTCGACGGCGAGACGCAGACGGTCCCCCGAGCGTCTCCAGCCGACCGAAGCCCTGCCCCTCACGGTCCGGATCGACGTACGTGCCCAGTCCACTCCCTACGGGCGTCGGGGCGCACGGTGAAGGTGCGGTAGCCCGCGTCACCGGGGCGCAGGCCGGCGACGCTCTCGTGGAGCCACATCTCCCACATGGTGTCGGCGCCGCTCTGCTGCGCCCCCGGCCACCGGCGGCAACCTCCCGGCTCAGAGGCGGAGTGGTGGAGTCCGTGCCCAAGAGTGCCTCACTCCTCGAACTCCGCGCACAGCCTCCGCAGCACGGCCCCGCACCGCCGCGCATACGCGTGCTGCAGCCCCCGAGTCGCAGCCCCGCCCGCCCGTGCGTACCACTTGGCCCCGCGGCTGAACGCGGTCACCGTCAGCCACACGGTCCCGTCGCCCGTGCGGTCGATGACGAAGGCCTCCTCGCCGCACTCCGGGTGGCCGGGGAGGGTGCCGTAGGCCCAGCCCACGCGCCGGGGCTCGTCGACGCGCCAGACCACGCGGCACGGGGCCTTGATGACTCCGCCCAGGGTGACCGTGACGTCCACACCGGGGGCCGCCTCCGGAGCCTCGGCCGTGATGCCCACGCCCACTTCCCTGTGCATCTCCCAGGACAGCAGTGCCTGCGTGGCGCGGGTGAACACCGCCACCCCCTCCCCGATGCGCGATCGGACGCGGAGGGGGTGGAAGCCGGGTGGGCAGCGGCCGTCGAGGGTCGCGCCCACGTCCTCGTAGGTGAAGGGGCCGTCTGCGAAGGGGCCGTGCGGAACGCGGCCGTCCGTGTGGGGCATAGGCCCTAAGCGTAAAGCGGTACCCGGAGTCGCCTTCTCTCCGGGTACCGCCCCTCGGCCAAGCGAACGTCAGGCGGACCGTAGCGCAGCGGGGTGCCGTTGCCCCGGATGTCGATCTTCTCGCCGATGAGGTAGTCGCCCGGGGTCCTGGGGTTCGCCGCGTAGAACTCCACCGCCGTGCCGAGGATGTCGGACGTGGCCTTGTTCGGGCCGCCGGACTCGCCGCTCTAGCGCAGGCCCGCGGTGTTCGAGGTGAGGCCGTGGGTCATCTCGTGGCCGGCCACGTCGATCGAGAAGAGTGACATCCGGGGCGTGTGCATGCCAGGAGGGTGGAGTGATGTTGGCTGAAAGGTGCCGTCCGGAACTGTTTCCGGTGTGTTATTCGGCTTCGAACAGCGGCAAAACGCCGGTCGATCCGCCTTCCGCGTACGGCAAAGAGGGCGCCGTCCCGGGGAGTTGCCCCCCCGGGACGGCGCCCGGCTCACGAGCCCGTCACGCGTATGTCCGCACGCGGGTCCACGCGTACGCCTACGGGAACGTCAGCTTCCAGCTGTTGATGTTGCCGGTGTCGAACCGCGCCTGGTCCTGGACCCTCAACTGCCAGGCGCCGTTGGCCACTTCGGAGGAGGCGTTGACCGTGTAGGTCTCGAAGACGTCGTCCGCCGAGTCGGAGGAGCTGAACGGCTTGAGGTTGTACACCGAGCCGTCGGGCGCCACGAGGTCGATGACGAGGTCACCGCGCCAGGTGTGGGTGATGTCCACGGCCACCGCCAGGTTCGACGGCGCGTTGCCGGTGATGCCGGAGACGGTGACCGACGACGTCACCGCGGCCCCGTTGTCCGGAATCGACACGGCGGTGCCGTTCTCGAACGACGTACCGCCGCCCCCGCCCCCGCCGTCGTCGCCGGAGCGCGCACCGACGTTGACGCCCGCCCACGCATCCTGCACCGCCGCGTACTCGGCGCTGTCGGTGCCGTACAGGTCGGCGGTGACCGCCAGGGTTCCGGTGCGGGCGCGCGCGTAGTTGGTGGTGGAGGTGAACTGCGTGGTGAGCGCCTTGAACCAGATCTGCTCCGCCTTGGCGCGGCCGATGCCGGTCACCGGAAGGCCGTCCGAGGTGGGCGAGTTGTAGGTGACACCGTTGATGGTCTTGGTGCCGCTGCCCTCGCTCAGCAGGTAGAAGAAGTGGTTCGCCGGGCCCGACGAGTAGTGCACGTCGATCGAGCCGATCCCGGAGTACCAGCTGTCCTTCGACACGCCGTCCCTGCTCGGCTGGTCCATGTAGCGCAGCGGCGTGCCGTCGCCGCGGATGTTGATCTCCTCGCCGATGAGGTAGTCACCCACGTCGGAGGGGTTGTCCGCGTAGAACTCCACCGTCGCGCCGAAGATGTCGGAGGTCGCCTCGTTCAGACCGCCGGACTCTCCGCTGTAGTTGAGGCCCGCGGTGTTCGAGGTCAGTCCGTGCGTCATCTCGTGCGCGGCCACGTCGATCGACGTCAGCGGGTTGGCGTTGTTCGCGCCGTCGCCGTACGTCATGCAGAAGCAGCTGTCGGACCAGAAGGCGTTGACGTAGTTGTTGCCGTAGTGGACCCGGGAGTACGCTCCCACCCCGTCGCCGCGGATGCCGTTGCGGCCGTGCACGTTCTTGTAGTAGTCCCAGGTCAGCGCGGCACCGTAGTGCGCGTCGGCGGCGGCCGACTCCAGGTTGGACGCGCTGCCGTCGCCCCACACGTCGTCGGAGCCGGAGAACAGCGTGCCCGTGCCGGAGGTGCCGCGGTTCAGGTTGTAGGTGCGGTGGTTGCCGCGCGCGCCGTCGGTGAGGTTGTACGTCGACCCGGACTGCGTGGTGGTGAGGTCCACCGTGCCGCTGTACACCGTGTGGCCGGTGCCGGTCTCGATGGCTTCCCACTCGAACAGCTGCTCGCCGGTGGTGGCGTCCGTGATGACGTGCAGCTCCTGCGGGGTGCCGTCGTGCTGGAAGCCGCCGACCACCGTCTCGTACGCCAGGGTCGGGGTGCCGTCGGCCGCCCAGACGACCTTGCGGGGCGCGCGGTTGACGTCGGGGCTCTTGGCCTCCTCAGCCTTCGCGGCGTCCAGGGCCTGCTTCTCGGCCTTCGAGGCGGCGATCGCCGGCGTGAGGGACGCGACCTTGATGGTGGCCCGGCTGGCCTTCACGACACCTTCGGCCCGGCCCGCGGTCGTCTCGACGACCAGGTCGCCGCCGAGGACCGGGAGGCCGTCGTAGGTGCGCTCGTAGCGCGTGTGGGTCGTGCCGTCGCGGTCCTGGACCACGTCACGGACGACGAGCTTCTCCTTGGCGCCGAGACCCAGCTCCTTGGCCGTGTCGGCCTTGGCCGCGTTGGTCTCGCGTATCAGCTCGGCCCGCTGGGCGGGGGTGAGCTTCTTGGGCAGGGCGCCCGGGTCGGCCTTGCCCGCAGCCGACGGTGCCTTCTCCGGGGCGGCGGTGGCGGCGCCCGACTGGACGGCCGCGGCCAACAGGGCGGTGACGGCGACGAGCGCGCCGGCGGCGGCACGTCGCTGGAAGGTGCGGGATCTGTGGGGGGTGGTGGTGTGGGAGGTGCGTCTGTGGGACTGGCGTCTCAACACTGACTCCTTCTGCGCGGCCGCGGGTTGCGCGGCCAGGGGAGAGCGCACGGTGGGTCGCCGTGCGGGCAGAACAAGACGGCACGGCAACGAAAGGCCGAGCGTTGTGGGGTTGCTGTGAAGTAGCCGGGGGAAGCGTGTCAGGTGAGCGCGCTCGCTGTCAGGGTCGCGTCAATAGATTGGCCGGAAACCATCCGTTGCCCGGTTGGTCATGTTCGGTATACGGACTGTTCGCTCGCCGTGACCGCCGGAGGCCGCTGCTGAGCGGCCTCGCGGAAGCGAGGCGCACGCCCACGTGCCCCACGTGCCCACGCCGCCCGGCACCCCTCAGCCGTGCCACGACCTCCACAGCGCCGCATACGCCCCGTCCGCCGCCACCAGCTCGTCGTGCGTGCCGAGTTCGGTCAGGTGGCCCTCCTCCATGACGGCCACCCGGTCGGCGTCGTGGGCGGTGTGGAGCCGGTGGGCGATGGCGATGACGGTGCGCCCTTCGAGTACGGCGGCGAGGGCGCGCTCGGTGTGGCGGGCGGTGGTCGGGTCCAGCAGGGCGGTGGCCTCGTCGAGGATCAGGGTGTGGGGGTCGGCCAGCACCACGCGGGCCAGGGCGAGTTGCTGGGCCTGGGAGCCGTCGGTGGCGTGGCCGTCGGGGCCCAGGTCGGTGTCGAGGCCGGCCGGCAGTTCGCCCACCCATCCGTCGGCGCCGACCGCGGCCAGCGAGGCCCACAACTGGGCGTCGGTGGCGGACGGTTCGGCGATGAGCAGGTTGTCGCGGACGGTGCCCAGGAACACATGGTGCTCCTGGGTGACGAGGACGACCTGCCGCCGCAGCTCCTCCGGGCCCAGCGCGGAGATCGGCACCCGCCCCACCGTCACCGTGCCCGAACGCGGCGCGTCGATCCCCGCGAGCAGCCGGCACAGCGTGGTCTTGCCCGCCCCCGACGGGCCGACGACCGCCAGCCGCTCGCCCGGCCGGACGGTCAGGTCGACCCCGCGCAGCACCTCGCCCCCGCGGTCGTACGCGTAACGCACCCCGCGCACATCGATCCGGTCGTCCACCGGCACCGGCGAGTCCGTCTCCTCCGCCCGCGGCGCCCGGCCCAGCCCCTCCACGCGCGCGAACGAGGCACCGCTGCTCTGCAGTTGCTCGACCTGGCTCAGCAGATCGTCGAGCGGCGACTCCAACTGCCGTAGATACAGGGCGGCCGCCACCACCGTGCCCAGGCTCATCGCCCCGCGCTCGTGCAGCACACCGCCGACCAGCAGCACGACGACCACAGGGAGGACGTACGAGACCTCCACGGCAGGGAAGAACACGCTCCGCAGATACAGGGTGTGCAGCCGGGTGCGCCGGGACGTCGCCAGCGCCCGACGGCTCGCGGCGACGCGCCGCCCCCGCAGCCCGAACGCCTCGACCGTACGCGCGCCGTCGGCCGTCGCCGCGACGATCTCGGCGACCTCCGACGTGGCCGCCCCCTCGGCGAGATACGCCGTGCGCGCCCGGAGCAGATACCAGCGCAGCGCCCACCAGATGCCCACCTGGGAGAGCAGCGCCGAGACGCCGAGCAGCGGTTCGAGGGCGAACACCGCGCCGAGGATGAACAGGCACTGCACCGAGGAGATCAGCAGCACGGGCCCGGCGTCACGCAACGTGGTGCCCACGGCGGCGACATCGGCGGTGCCGCGGGCCGTCAGATCGCCCGTCCCGGCCCGCTCCACCACCGAGGACGGCAGTGCCAGCGCCCGCTCCACGAACTCCTCGCGCACCCGCGCCAGCGTCCGCTCCCCGAATCGGTGTCCCGCATACCGCGCCCACCGCGCCAGCAGCACCTGCGCCACCGCGCACACCAGGATGACGAACGCCAGCCGGTCCACGACCGCCACCCCGCCCCCGGCCCGCACCTCGTCGATGATCCGCCCGAGCAGCCACGGACCGACCAGACCGGCGCCCGCGGCGAGGACGTTGAGGACGAGTACGGCGCCGAAGGCCCGCCTGTCCGCCCGGACCAGCCGCAGCGCCGCCCGGCGTACGTCGGCGGGCTCGGCTATGGGCAGCTGCGCGGACGCGGTCACCGTACGGACTCCTCTTCGTCGGCCGTGTCGCGGGACACCAGCGCGCGGTACCCCGGCTCCTGGCCGAGGAGTTCGAGATGGCGGCCGGCCGCCGCGACCTTGCCGTCGACCAGGTAGTACACGGTGTCCGCCCGGTCGAGCACGAGCGGGGAGGTGCTGGTGACGACGGTCGTACGGCCCTCGCGTGCCGCGCGCAGGCGCTCGGCGACGGCGGCCTCGGTGTGCGCGTCGAGCGCGGAGGTCGGCTCCACGGCGAGCAGCACCTCCGGGTCGGCCAGCAGCGCCCGGACCAGCCGTACGCGCTGCCGCTGCCCGCCGGAGAGGTTGCGCCCCTGCGCGTCGATCGCCGAGTCGAGGCCGTCCGGCAGGCCGAGGACGATGTCGTCGGCGACGGCCGCGCGCACCGCCCGCAGGAGGTCCTCCTCGCCGGGCTCCCCGCGGCCGGAGACCAGCTCGCGCAGCGTCTCCGAGAACAGGTCGGCCTCGTGGTCGGCGACCAGGATGCGGTCTCTGACCTGCGGCAAAGCGACCTCGTCGAGGCGTACGCCGCCCCAGGTCACCTCCGTCGGGCCGTACCGCCCGAGACGGTCGACCACGGCCGCCAGGTCCGCCGGCCGGGAGCCCGCCAGAGCCGTCAGCCGCCCCGGCACCACCTGGACGCCGGACTCCGGGTCGTGCAGCACGGCCGGGGAGGCGGGCGCGTCCAGGGCCGCCCGGTCGTCCGTGGCCTCGGGCTCCAGCCTCAGGAACCGTACGACCCGGCGGGCGGCCACCAGACCGCGGCTGATCTGGTAGCCGCACTCGATGAGGAAGGCCACCACCGGCACCAGGACCGCGACATAGCCGTACACCGACACCAACTCGCCCACGGAGACGGACCCTTGGGCGGCAAGCCGGGCCGCGAGCCAGGTCACCACGGCGAGGAACAGTGTCGGCAGCCCGATGCCGAGCGCCTGGATCCAGCTCGTCACCGCGCCGACCCGGTAGCCCTGCGCCTGGAGCCGGCGAGAGTCACGGCGGAACGCGTCCGCGAACAGACCTTTGCCGCCCAGCCCGTTGAGGACCCGCAGCCCGCCCGCGAGATCGCCGATCCGCGCGGTCAGCACACCCTGCCGCTCGCGGTACACCGTCTCCGCGCCCTGCAACCTGCTCATCATCGGCCCGACGAGCAGGGCGACGACCGGCACCCCGAGCAGCACCACCACCGCCAGCGGCAGCGAGACCGAGAACAGCATCCCGGCCACCACCCCATAGCCGATGACCGCGCCGACACCCGGCCCGACCACGGTCAGTGACATGCTGATCGTCCGCACGTCGGACACCCCGATCGTGACGACCTCCCCCGCCCCGCCCCGGCGCGACAGCGCGGCACCCAGCCGGACCGACTGCCCCACCACGACCTTGACCGTACGGAAGTTGGCGTCCATCCGGATACGGGTCATCACCCGGTGCCGCGAGATGCTCACCCAGGAGTTGAACGTCCCCACGCCCAGCAGCACGGCCGACCACCCGACCAGCGCGCCCAGGTCGCCCGGCTCCAGCCCGTCGTCGATCGCCCGGGCCAGCAGATACGGCGACAGGGCCATCAGCACCAGCCAGACGGTGCCCAGCACGGCCCCGGCGAGGGACCGCCCCGGCTGCCGGGCGACGAGCCACCAGAGGTAGCGACCGCCGCCGCGGGAGTCGGGCGTGCCGGGTTCCTCGTACGGGCTCCCCTTTTTGACGCTCGGTTCGCCTCCGGGGCGCCACAGCCGGTGTCGAGAGGCCGATCGTGCTCGACCCTCCTCCGTCGGGCCTCCGCGCTCCCCCACGCTCGGCTTCGCTCGCGCGGGGGGACCCCCATGGCCTCTCGACACCGACGCGCCCCTTCGGCTCACTCGCGGTGTTTTCACGCCAGGCTGTCCCGCCACGCCTGGTGCAGATCCGCGAATCGGCCCGTGCCCGCGATGAGTTCGGCCGGGCTGCCGTCCTCGACGATGCGGCCGTGCTCCATGACGAGGACGCGGTCGGCGATCTCGACGGTCGACAGACGGTGGGCGATCACGACGGCGGTACGGCCGCGCAGGACGGTCAGCATCGCGCGCTGGACCGCCTGTTCGCCGGGAACGTCGAGGGAACTCGTCGCCTCGTCGAGGATCAGGACGGCCGGGTCGGCGAGCAACGCCCGTGCGAACGCGACCAGTTGGCGCTGACCGGCGGAGATACGGCCACCCCGTTTGCGTACGTCGGTGTCGTAGCCCTCGGGCAGGGCGCTGATGAAGTCATGGGCGCCGATCGCCCTGGCGGCCCGCTCGGCCTCTTCGCGGGTGGCGTCCGGGCGGCCGATGGCGATGTTCTCGGCGACCGTGCCGGAGAACAGGAACGCCTCCTGGGTCACCATGACCACCCCGCGCCGCAGTTCGGGGTTGGCCAGGTCGCGCAGGTCGACGCCGTCGAGGAGGACCCGGCCGTCGGAGGGGTCGTAGAAGCGGGCCAGCAGCTTGGCGAGCGTGGACTTGCCGGCGCCCGTGGACCCGACGACGGCGACGGTCTGCCCGGCGGGGATCGTGAGGTCGAAGCGCGGGAGTACCTCGCCGCCGGTGCGGTACGCGAAGCGCACGTCCTCGAACACGACCTCGCGGCCCGGGTGTTCGGACTCCTGGGCGGGCAGGTGCTTCGGGGACGCGGGTTCCGGGACCGAGGGCGTCTGGGCGAGCAGGCCCGCGATCTTCTCCAGAGAGGCCGCCGCCGACTGGTACGAGTTGAGGAACATGCCGAGCCGGTCGATGGGGTCGTACAGGCGCCGCAGATACAGCACCGCCGCCGCCAGCACACCCAGGGCCAGGGTGCCCTCGGCCACCCGGGACGCGCCCCACAGCACGATCGCGGCGACCGCCGTGTTGGCGACCACGCGGGAGCTCACGACATAACGGGCCATCTCCAGCAGCGCGTCGCCGTTGGAGCGTTCGTGGCGGCGGTTGAGCACCGCGAACTCCGCGTCGTTCGCCGCCTCGCGCCTGAAGGCCCGTACCGGGCGGATGCCGTTCATCGTCTCCACGAACTTCACGATCACGCCCGCGATCGCCGTGGACCGCACCCGGTAGACCCGCCCGGCGCGGCGCCGGTACATCCGTATGAGCAGATACAGCGGCACGAACGACGCCACCGCGACCGAGCCCAGTCCGAGGTCCAGCCAGAGCAGCATCGCGGAGATGTAGACGAAGGACAGGATGACGGTGACGAGCTCCTGGAGCCCTTCGTCCAGCAGTTCGCGCAGGGACTCCACGTCCGTCGTGGAACGGGAGATCAGCCGGCCCGAGGTGTAGCGCTCGTGGAAGTCGATGCTCAGCGCCTGCGCGTGCCGGAAGATCCGGCCGCGCAGATCGAGCAGCACGTCCTGGTTCACGCGCGCGGACACACCGATGAACCCGTACTGGAGCGCGCCGGAGGCCACCGCGCACAGCAGGTACCCCACTCCCACCGCGATCAGCGGCCCGTTCCGGTCCTCCCGGAACGCCGGTACCGCCTGGTCGATGGCGTACGCCACCAGCAGCGGGCCCGCCTGCACCGCCGCCTGCTGGAGCAGGAGCAGCACGGTCGTGAGGGCGACCCGGGCCTTCATGGGGGCGAGCAGGGAGCGGAGCAGGGCGGCGGTGGCGCCCGGGGGAGTGGGGAGGTCGTCGTGGTCGAAGGGGTCGGTCGTCGTGGCCGGGGCGGTGGCCGTGGGCTGGGGTTCGTCGGCGGGTTTCTCCTGGCCCGGTGCCGTCGTCGTGGGGGTTGTCGTCATCGGGCGGCCTCCTCTCCGGCCATGGCCTCTTCGGCTACGGGTTCTTCCGGTTCCGCTACGGGTTCTTCCGCGCCGGACATCAGGTGGGCGTACTCGGCGTTCGTGCGCAGCAGTTCGTGGTGGGTGCCCACCGCGGCGATACGGCCGCCGGAGAGCAGGGCCACGCGGTCGGCCAGCAGGACCGTGGACGGGCGGTGCGCCACGATCAGGGCCGTCGTCTCGGCCAGGACCCTGCGCAGGGCCGCTTCGACCGCGGCCTCCGTGTGGACGTCCAGGGCGGAGAGGGGGTCGTCGAGTACGAGGAACCGGGGGCGCCCCACCACGGCCCGCGCCAGCGCCAGGCGTTGGCGCTGGCCGCCGGAGAGGCTGAGGCCCTGCTCGCCGACCTGGGTCTTCGTGCCGTGGGGGAGGGCGTGGGCGAAGTCGGCCTGGGCGATGGCGAGGGCGCGCTCCAACTCCGCTTCGCCCGAGTCCTGTCGGGCGCCCATGAGGACGTTCTCGCCCACGGAGGCGGAGAAGAGGGTGGGTTCCTCGAAGGCCACGGAGACCAGGGCACGCAGTGCTTCCCTGGACATCTCGGTGATGTCCTGGCCGTCGAGGGTGATACGGCCGGAGGTCAGTTCGTGGAGGCGGGGGATGAGGGCCGTGAGGGTGGTCTTGCCGCTGCCCGTCGCGCCGACCAGGGCCATGGACTCGCCGGGGCGGATGTGGAGGTCGATGCGCTCCAGGACGGGGGGTGAGTCCTCGGGGGCGTCGGGGTAGCGGAACCGCACGTTGTGGAAGTGCAGACCGCCGGTCGTAGCTGCGGGCAGTCGTGCCGCTGGGGCGGCGCCCGTCCCACTGAGTGTGGCACCTCGTAGCACCGAGTCGCGCGGCCCACCCTCGGTCAGCACTGGCGCGGGGGCACTGGACAGTTCCGTCGCCTCGGGCTTCGCGTCCATCACCTCGAAGTACCGCTCCGTCGCGGTCGCCGCCTCCTGGCTCATCGCCAGCAGGAAGCCGATGGAGTCGACGGGCCACCGCAGCGCGAGTGCCGTGGACAGAAAGGCGACCAGCGTCCCCGCGGACAACGCCCCGTCGGCCACCTGAACCGTACCGAGGACGAGGGCGGTCCCGATCGCCAGCTCGGGCAGCGTCACGATCACGGCCCAGATCGCCGCGAGCAGCCGGGCCTTGCGCAGCTCGGTCCCCCGCAACGTCCGCGACAGCTCACGGAACGCCCGCGCCTGACTCCGATGCCGCCCGAACCCCTTGATGATGCGGATGCCGAGCACGCTCTCCTCGACGACCGTCGTCAGGTCGCCCACCTGGTCCTGCGCACGCCGCGCGACCACGGCGTACCGCTTCTCGAAGACCACGCAGAGCACCATCACCGGAACGGCGGGCCCCAGGATCACCAGCCCGAGTGTCCAGTCCTGCAACAGCATGATGATCACACCGACGAGGATGGTGACGCCGTTGACCAGCAGGAAGGTCAGCGGAAAGGCGAGGAACATCCGCAGCAGCATCAGGTCCGTCGTCCCCCGGGACAGCAGCTGCCCCGAGGCCCACCGGTCGTGGAAGGCGACCGGCAGCCGTTGCAGATGCCGGTACAGATCCGCCCGCATCGTCGCCTCGACCCCGGCGAGCGGCCGGGCCACCAGCCACCGCCGCAGCCCGAACAGCAGGGCCTCGCCGAGCCCGAGCAACAGCAGAAAGAGCGCCCCGAGCCACACACCCCGCGTATCGCGGTCGGCCACCGGACCGTCCACCATCCACTTCAGGACGAGCGGGATCATCAGACCCGTGCACGAGGCGATGACCGCGATGCCGGCGGCGGTGAACAGCCGCACCCGCACGGGCCGTACATACGGCCACAGGCGCAGCAGACTTCGTACGGCTGAACGGTCTTCCCCGGTGGTTGCACGTGTCGTGGGCATCACGAGCGAGCCTACGGTTCGGCACTGACAGTGCCCACTGAGTTTTGGCCGGACCCGAATCCGCCGCTGGTCCTACGACCTGGGCCTGGGGACGCCCCCCGGTCGAGGGACGAAGAACCCCTCACCTCACCACCCGCAGCAGCAACACCGCCCGAGCCGGCACCGTCACCTCGCCCCCCGCGCGGTGCACCACCCCCGGCGCCGACTCCTGCTCCTCCCTCGACGTGTCGACGACCACCTCGTACCGCTCGGCCCACGGCGCCCCGGGCAGTACGAAACTCACCGGCCGGTCCCCGGCGTGCAGGACGGCGAGGAAGCTGTCGTCGAGGATGGGCACACCCCGGGCGTCACGCCCCGGTATGTCCCGCCCGGACAAGTACATCCCCAGCGTCGCCGCCGGCGCGTACCAGTCCCGTTCCGTCATCTCCGTCCCGCGGGCCGTGAACCAGGCCAGGTCCCGCAGCCCGTCGGCGGAATGGGCTCGGCCGGAGAAGAAGGCCCTGCGCCGGAGGACGGGGTGCTCGTGGCGGAGGGCGATCAGGCGGGACGTCAGGTCGAACAGGGCCTTCCAGCCCGGCTCCTCCAGCAGACTCCAGTCCAGCCAGCTGATCTCGTTGTCCTGGCAGTACGCGTTGTTGTTGCCACGCTGCGTCCGCCCCATCTCATCGCCCGCGACCAGCATGGGCACCCCCGTGGACAGCAGCAGCGTCGTCAGCAGGTTCCTCAACTGCCGCCGCCGCAGCGCCCGTACGCGCTCGTCCTCCGTCTCACCCTCCGCCCCGCAGTTCCACGCCCGGTTGTCGTCCGAACCGTCCCGGTTGCCCTCCCCGTTCGCCTCGTTGTGCTTGCGCTCGTACGACACCATGTCCCGCAGGGTGAAACCGTCGTGCGCCGTCACGAAGTTGACCGAGGCGTACGGCCGCCGCCCGCCCCACGCGTACAGGTCGCTGGACCCCGACAGGCGGTAGCCCAGGTCGCGCACGTCCGGCAGGGCGCCCCGCCAGAAGTCCCGTACGGCGTTGCGGTAGCGGTCGTTCCACTCGGTCCACAGGGGAGGGAAGGCGCCGACCTGGTAGCCGCCCGAGCCGACGTCCCAGGGCTCGGCGATCAGCTTCACCCGCCGTAGCACCGGGTCCTGGGCGATGACGGCGAGGAAGGGGGACAGCATGTCGACGTCGTGCATGGACCTGGCGAGAGCGGCCGCCAGATCGAAGCGAAAACCGTCCACCCCCATCTCCGTCACCCAGTACCTCAGCGAGTCCGTGATCAGACGCAGGACGTGCGGCTGTACGACATGCAGGGTGTTGCCGCAGCCCGTGTAGTCCGCGTAGCGCCGCGCGTCCGACTGGAGGCGGTAGTAGCCCCGGTTGTCGATGCCGCGCAGCGACAGCATCGGGCCCAGCTCGCTCGCCTCCGCCGTGTGGTTGTAGACCACGTCGAGGATCACCTCGATGCCGGCCGCGTGCAGGGCGCGCACCATGCGCTTGAACTCGCCGACCTGCTGACCCGCCGTCCCGGAGGCCGCGTAGGCCGCGTGCGGGGCGAAGTAGCCGATCGAGTTGTAGCCCCAGTAGTTCTTCAGGCCGCGCCGCAGCAAGTGGTCCTCGTGGGCGAACTGGTGCACGGGGAGCAGCTCGACCGCCGTCACGCCCAGCCGTACGAGGTGGTCGATGGCGGCGGGGTGCGCCAGACCGGCGTATGTGCCCCGCAGCTCCTCCGGGATACCGGGGTGCAGTTCGGTGAAGCCGCGGACGTGCAGCTCGTAGATCACCGAGTCCGCCCACGGGGTCTTGGGGCGGCGGTCGTCCGTCCATTCGTCGTCGGTCGCATCGTCGTGGACGACGACACCCTTGGGGACGTACGGCGCCGAGTCCCGGTCGTCGCGCACGGTGTCCGCCACATGCTGCTGGGGCCAGTCCCGTACGTGCCCGTAGACCTCCGGCGGCAGCCGGAACTCGCCGTCCACCGCGCGCGCGTACGGGTCGAGGAGGAGTTTCGCCGGGTTCCAGCGGGCGCCGGTCCAGGGGTCCCAGCGGCCGTGCACGCGATAGCCGTAGCGCCGGCCGGGCAGCACACCGGGGACGAAGCCGTGCCAGATCTCGTGCGTCAGCTCGGTGAGCCGGACACGGGTCTCCGTGACTTCCGCACCTTCCTCGCCGCTCTCGTCGAACAGGCACAGCTCGACCGCCTCCGCCCCGCCCGCCCACAGCGCGAAGTTGGTGCCCGCGACCCCGTCGGGCCCCACGCGGAACCGCGCCCCGAGCGGCATCGGCGCCCCCGGCCACACGGGCACGGGAACGGGTGCGTCGGCCGGGCGCTGCCTGCCGTTCAGCTCGGCGGCCGGACGCGCGGCCGGCACCCCGCACGCCTCCTCAACTGCCTCCTGCTCAGGTGCGCTCGCCACCTCAAGGCCTCCTGCGGCTCGGTGGGACGACACGGACCAGGGAGCACAGGTGTCCCGGCCCCTTCTTTCCGGCCCGTGCGCCTTCGGCCCGTTCGCCTCCGGTGCGCTCCAGCCGGTGCCGGCTCACGGGCGTGGCTCCCCGTCGCGTCGTCCTCCCCAAGGTTCTGCCCAGCGTGTGGCTCGCACTCACGTTTCCCCGGGGCGTGCGCCGTCGTTGGGACGCACGTGAACGACGTACAGACACACGCGCGACGCGCAGGGGCCGCGCTGGCCGCCGTACTGACCTGGGCGGGCCTGCTGGCGGGGGCCGCCGGATGCACGGGCGGAGGGCTTTTCGGCAGGCCCGGGGCCTCCGAGGACGTGATCCGGGTCTCCCCGGAGGACGGCAGCGAGGGGGTGCGCGGCGACGAGCGCTTCGAGGTGCGGGTGCCCAGCGGGCGCCTGGAGTCCGTGAGGGTCGTCAAGTCACAGGGCGCGCAGGACACTCCGGTGCCCGGCCGCATCTCCGCCGACGGCCTCACCTGGCGCCCCACCGGCGACGGCCGCCCCGCCCTCGCCGCCCGCTACAGGGTCGACGCCGTCGCCCTCGACGGCCACGGGCGCCGCTGGGCCCGGCACACCACTTTCACGACGTACGCCCCCGACAAGCGCTTCATCACGCACGTCACCCCCGAGCACCGCTCCACCGTCGGCACCGGCATGATCGTCTCCCTGGAGTTCAACCGGGAGATCGAGGACCGCGCGGCCGTCGAGCGCGCGATCGACATCCGGGCCAGCCCGGCCGTCGACATCCGCCCCCACTGGTTCGGCGCCGACCGGCTGGACTTCCGCCCGGAGCACTACTGGAAGCCGGGCACGAAGGTCACCGTCGCGCTGCGGCTGCGGGACGTCGAGGGGGCGCCCGGGGTCTATGGACTCCACCACAAGACCGTCTCGTTCACCGTCGGCCGCAGCCAGGTCAGCGTCGTCGACGCGGCCGCGCACACCATGCGGGTCCGGCGCGACGGCGAGCTGATCGCCACCCTGCCGATCACCGCGGGGGCGCCGGAGACCACGACGTACAACGGGAAGATGGTCGTCACCGAGATGCTGGAGGTGACCCGGATGAACGGCGCCACCGTCGGCTTCAAGAAGGCCGACGGCAAGGGGGAGTACGACATCCCGGACGTCCCGCACGCGATGCGACTGACCACCTCCGGGACCTTCCTGCACGGCAACTACTGGGCGGAAGACGTCTTCGGCAGGGCCAACGTCAGCCACGGATGCGTCGGGCTGCGCGATGTGAAGGGCGGCAGTCCGGGCACGCCCGCCGGATGGTTCTTCGACCGGAGCCTCGTCGGTGATGTCGTCGAGGTCGTCAACAGCGAGGACAAGAAGGTCGCTCCCGACAACGGCCTCGGAGGGTGGAACATGGGCTGGAAGGAGTGGAAAGCGGGTTCCTCGGTGAAGTAGTCCGACATGAGGACGGCATGGATGACATAGATGGATGACATAGGGGGACGGGGCGAGGAACTCCGAGGGGGGTCGCACGAGCACCCCGCGTGGTCCGACTTGGGACCAAACGGTGACAACCGCGGGGATCATAAGCGTCGAACGTGTGGTTAATGTACGCACACACATACGCGGACGACGCGTTGACGTGCGGCCTCATCAGGCCGACCGGCCCCGACAGGGGGCCATGCGAGGGGAGAGCGAACTTGAACGGGCGACCGATATCGGGGGCGTCGGTTGGCGCGCGGACACGAGGAGTACTGGCGCTGCTGCTGGGCGTGCTCCTCCTCACGGTGACCGCGTGCGGGGGCGGAGGCGGAGGCTCGAACTCCGGCTCCGACAAGGGGAAGGGCAAGGGGGACTCGGACAAGCAGGAGACCAAGGTCTCCCAGGCCGTCGTGAGGATCGCCCCGGAGAACGGCGCCGCCGACGTGGCCACCAGCGGTGCCCTCAAGGTCACCGCCGCCAAGGGCAAGCTGACCGAGGTCACCGTCGAGGACGGCGAGGGCAACGAGATCGAGGGGGAGATCACCGACGGGGGCGCCACCTGGACGCCGTCGATCCACCTCGCGTCGGCCACCGAGTACAAGGTCCACGCGGTGGCGGAGGACTCGGCGGGGCTGGAGGCGGCCGAGGACTCGTCGTTCACCACGCTGACGCCTCAGAACACCTTCGTCGGCATCTTCACCCCCGAGGACGGCTCCAAGGTCGGCGTCGGTATGCCGTTCTCGCTCCGCTTCACGCGCGGCATCACCAACCCCGAGGACGTCGAGAAGGCCATCACCATCAAGACCGAGCCGGCCGTCGAGGTCGAGGGCCACTGGTTCGGCAACGACCGCCTCGACTTCCGCCCCGAGAACTACTGGAAGCCCGGCACGAAGGTCACGGTCGACCTCAACCTCGACGGCGTCGAGGGGCGCCCCGACGTCTACGGCGAGCAGGACAAGACGGTCTCCTTCGAGATCGGCCGCAGCCAGGTCTCCACGGTCGACGTCAAGACCAAGCAGATGGTCGTCAAGCGTGACGGCAAGGTCATCCGGACCATCCCCGTCACCACCGGCGCGCCCGGCTACGACACCTGGAACGGCCAGATGGTCATCAGCGAGCGCCTCACCGTGACCCGCATGAACGGCGACACGGTCGGCTACGGCGGCGAGTACGACATCAAGGACGTCCCGCACGCCATGCGCCTGTCCACCTCGGGCACCTTCATCCACGGCAACTACTGGGGCGGCGACGCCTTCGGCAACTACAACGCCAGCCACGGCTGCATCGGCCTGCGCGACGTCCAGGGCGGCTGGGACAAGGACATCGAGGCGGCCTGGTTCTTCAACAACTCGATCCTCGGCGACGTCGTCACCGTCAAGAACTCCAACGACGCGACAATCGCACCGGACAACGGCCTCAACGGCTGGAACATGTCGTGGGAGGACTGGAAGGCATAGGGGGCCGGGCCGCGTCCCAAAGGGGCGCGGGGCGGTGACATCAGCGGCTCCGCCGCGGGGCGCGACCAGCCACCACGCACCCGCACTATGACGACGACGTTAGTCCCCGTTAACCTGCGGAGCATGACCGTACATCTCGAAGTCGCCGAAGGCGTAGGCACCATCCGCCTCGACCGCCCGCCGATGAACGCCCTGGACATCGCCACCCAGGACCGCCTCAAGGAACTCGCCGAGGAGGCCGCACGGCGCGACGACGTGCGCGCCGTGGTCCTCCACGGCGGCGAGAAGGTGTTCGCGGCGGGCGCGGACATCAAGGAGATGCAGGCCATGGACCACGCGGCGATGATCGCGCGCTCCCGGGCCCTGCAGGACTCCTTCACCGCCGTCGCCCGCATCCCCAAGCCGGTCGTCGCGGCCGTCACGGGCTACGCGCTGGGCGGCGGCTGCGAGTTGACGCTGTGCGCCGACTACCGCATCGCCGCTCAGGACGCGAAGCTCGGGCAGCCGGAGATCCTGCTCGGCCTGATCCCCGGAGCGGGCGGCACCCAGCGGCTTGCCCGTCTGATCGGCCCGTCCAAGGCCAAGGACCTGATCTTCACCGGCCGTATGGTCAAGGCCGACGAGGCGCTCGCCCTCGGTCTGGTGGACCGGGTCCTCCCGGCCGAGGAGGTGTACCCGGCGGCGCACGAGTGGGCCGCGAAGCTCGCGCAGGGCCCGGCGATCGCGCTGCGCGCGGCGAAGGAGTCCATCGACGCGGGGCTGGAGACGGACCTCGAAACGGGGCTCGCGATCGAGCGGAACTGGTTCGCCGGGCTGTTCGCCACGGAGGACCGTGAGCGCGGGATGCGGAGCTTCGTGGAGGAGGGGCCGGGCAAGGCGAAGTTCGTCTGAGGCTCTTCGGAACGCTTCCCGCAAGGGCTTTCGGGGCGTCGAATCTCACCCCCCAAGTTCCGTTGATCCACTTGCAGTTGACGCGATGTCTTACCCGTATCCCCCGAAGGGGCGGTTTATGGGAGCCTTAAGGCAACCTTAAGCAAACCTTGTGATCACTCGCCGGCGATTGCCCGATCCGGAGGAATCGCCGCAGGTCACCAAGGCTGTGACGGGGCGTCTGCTGCCACTGGCATATGTCAGGCGAACCCTCCGGAATGTACGGTTCCGGGGGGTGTATTCCTGCGGAACGCCCCCGAACGGGCCTCTGGGCGGCCATGATGGGGGCATGGCGGGGCTGGAGGGTATCGAACAGCCGCGGCGGCACGGGGGTGCGACCGCGGCGCGCTGGTCGCCTGCGGTCGAGGACGAGCAGGCGCTCAAGGCACTGGAACTGTTCGGCAACCCCACCAAGGCCGAGGTCCCGCTCCCGTCCCGCCCCGAGTCCGCGGCCACCGCCCGCCGGCTCGCCCAGGTGGTGATCCTCCGGCACTGGGGACTCTCGCCGAAGACGACCGAGGACGCGGTGTTACTGGTGTCCGAACTCGTCGGCAACGCCGTACGGCACACCGGCGCCCGGGTGTTCGGCCTCCGGATGCGCCACTGCCGGGGCTGGATCCGTATCGAGGTCCGCGATCCCTCCCGCGGGCTCCCCTGTCTCATGCCGGTCCAGGACATGGACATCAGCGGACGCGGCCTCTTCCTCGTCGACAAGCTCGCCGACCGCTGGGGCGTCGACCTCCTGCCGCGCGGCAAGACGACCTGGTTCGAGATGCGGGTCGCCGACCGCTGACGTACGGGCCGGCCTTGGGCGCGCATCTCCGCCAAACGGTCCAATCGGCCGGTTTCCGGCACCGTCCCCCTTAAATGGTGCGCGTGACCACGCCCCGCACCCACACCCAGCGCGCCCTCCTCGCGGCCGCGGTCGTCAGCGCCTTCGCGGCCCTCGCCGCCTGCGGCACGGAGACCAAGGACCAGGCCACCGAGCGGACGCGAGCCAGTCAGGCCGCCGCCGAAGCCGTAGAAGCCGCCGAAGCTGCCGAAGCCGCCGAAGCTGCCGAAGCCGCCGAGCGGAAGAAGCGGACCGCTGTCGAGGGCCTGCACGGCATGCCGCCCGTCCTCGACCCGAACGACGTCTACGCCGCCGACCGCCCGAACAAGCTCTCCCCGGTGGTCAAGGACTTCCCGTCCCGCGTCTACGTCCCCAACAGCGAGTCCGACACCGTCTCCGTCATCGACCCCAAGACGTACGAGATCATCGAGACGATCCCGGTCGGCCGCCAGCCCCAGCATGTCGTCCCCTCCTGGGACATGAAGACCCTCTGGGTCAACAACAACCGCGGCCACACCCTCACCCCCATCGACCCGAAGACGGGGAAGGTGGGCAAGCCGGTCGAGGTGCACGACCCGTACAACCTGTACTTCACGCCCAACGGCAAACACGCCGTCGTCATGGCCTCCCTCGACCGCGAGCTGGTCTTCCGCGACCCGCACACCATGAAACGGGTCAAGACCGAGCCGGTCAGCTGCTACGGCGTCAACCACGCCGACTTTTCCCTCGACGGCCGCTACTTCATCGTCTCCTGCGAGTTCAGCGGCGAACTGCTCAAGGTCGACACCGAGCGGATGAAGGTCGTCGGCCAGCAGAAACTGCCCTTCGAGGGCGCCATGCCGCAGGACGTGAAGATCTCCCCGGACGGCAAGCGGTTCTACATCGCCGACATGATGGCCGACGGCATGTGGGTCCTCGACGGCGAGAAGTTCACCACCCCGGAACTCCTGCCCACCGGCAAGGGCTGCCACGGCCTGTACGTCGGCCGCGACTCGAAGGAGATGTACGTCTCCAACCGCGGCGAGGGCTCCGTCTCCGTCTTCGACTTCACCAAGAACAAGCTCACCAAGAAGTGGTGGCTCCCCGACGGCGGCAGCCCCGACATGGGCGGCGTCTCGGCGGACGGCAAGGTCCTGTGGCTGTCCGGGCGGTACGACGCCGAGGTGTACGCCATCGACACCCGCACCGGAGAACAGCTCGCCCGCATCCCCGTCGGCAGCGGCCCGCACGGTCTCGCGGTGTACCCGCAGCCGGGCCGCTACTCACTCGGGCACACGGGCATCTTCCGCTGATGCGGGGGCAGTTGCCCCGCTACTGATCGACTGACGGTCCCCGGCAGCGTCGATGGCCAGGTCGCGTCGAAGCCCCGGCTGCGTCGACGTCGGCGAGACCGTCACAGACCGGGGCTCTCAGGGCGCGACGAGCAGCGCCTCCGCCCCCACCGGACGGTAACCGGCCGCCTGGAACGCCCGTACGCTGCGCGCGTTCCCGGCGGCCTGCTGGGCCCAGACCGGCTCGCCGCCGCTCAGCTGCCGCGCCGCGGAGGCCAGCGCCCGGCCGAGCCCCCGATGCCGTACGGCCGTCCCGTCGTCGTCCACCTCGACCGCGGCCTCCAGCCGCCCCGCGATCCCGCGCCCCAGGACGAGCACGTCCCCGGCGGCGGCCCGCACCCGCACGTCGTCGCGCCGCTTGCGGGCCGCTCTCCTCCTCTTGAGTCTCCACTCACTGGAAGGCACAGACACAGACTCACTCACATGATCGACGTGGGCCGACCCACCGTGAGGAGTTCGCCTGGGTGGTCGCCGCGCTGCGCGGTCGGCTCGCCGGATAATCTGACCCGGTCAACACAGCAGTACTGCAGGACAACTCCTGTACCGAGAAGGGGCGGACCCGGTGGCGGACATCGACGAGGCACGCAAGCAGTTCGAGCGGATCGACACGAACGGTGACGGTTTCATCACCGCCGCCGAGTTCAAGACCGCTCTCGCCCAGGGCGGGGACTGGAACGTCACCGAAGCCGTGGCCGAGGCCGTCATCGCCGCCCAGGACCTCAACGGCGACAAGCTCCTCTCGTTCGACGAGTTCTGGGGCCACCTGAGCAAGTGATGCCGTGCACGGAGGGGCGCACACCGGTCACCTGGGTGCGCCCCTCCCGCGTGCCGTGCGCTTCCGTACGCGGGTTGGCTCTGAGGATGTTGTCGCCCGATCGGCGGAAGTCCGGAGCAGCCCGCTTCTGCCCGGGGGCGGGTGCTGCGCAGAACCGACAAACTGCCTTCGCGTACGCACCGTGAACGCGCTGCGAAGCCGTCGGACGGCAGACGGCACTCCTCCTGGAAGGGCCAGACATGAAGATCGGCATCATCGGCGCGGGCAACATCGGCGGCAACCTCACCCGACGGCTCACCGCCCTCGGCCACGAGGTCTCCGTCGCCAACTCCCGCGGCCCTCACACGCTCACCGCACTCGCCGAGGAGACCGGGGCGACACCGGTCCCGGTCGAGGAGGCGGCGCGCGACGCCGTGGTCGTCGTGATCGCCGTCCCCATGAGGGCGGTACCGGACCTTCCGCCCGGCTTCCTGGACGGAGCGGCGGACGACGTGGCGGTGATCGACACCGGCAACTACTACCCCCAGCAGCGCGACGGTAAGATCGCCCCCATCGACGACGAGGGCCTGACCGAGACCCGCTGGACCTCCCGGCAGATCGGCCACCCGGCGCTCGTCAAGGCCTTCAACGGCACCTACGCCCAGGACCTCCTCGACCGCCCCCGCCCGTCCGGCGCCCCCGACCGCATGGCCCTCCCCGTCGCCGGCGACGACCCGGCGGCCAAGACCCGCGTCCGCACCCTCATCGACGACCTCGGCTTCGACACGGTGGACGCGGGCGGCCTCGACGACTCCTGGCGCCAGCAGCCGGGGACGCCGGTGTACGGGTTCCGAGGTGGAGTCGAGGCCGTGACCAAGGCATTGGCGGAGGCGTCGCCGGAGCGGACGGCGGAGTTCCGGGGCTGACGGGGCGGTGGACGAGGGGCCCCAGCCGCGCGGTGCGGTGTGCGGCTGGGGCCCTGCCGCTGCCCAGTTCTGGCTAGCTCCGCTCAGCAGAAGCCCAGGACAGTCGCAAGGGGTACCGCTCCGACAGTTCTTCGTAGTGGGCGCGGACTTCCTCCAAGGGGAGGTCAACGGCAGCGCAAGAGGCCAGCAGGTCCTGCTCTGTCAGCTCATCTGCGGGGTCGATCCCCGGTGACACTCCGTCGCGGTCCCTGGACAGGAGCACTTTGGCGGTGCGGCTCGTCTCCAGGGAAGCGAGAGACCACAGGGCTGCGCTGCGGGTTTCGCTGGAATCGCCCTCCATGGCTTGTCGAATGACCTGACCGGCTTCAGCGTCTCCGAGCGCTGCCAGGGCTGCGATCATTGTCGAAGGCGGCTCCAGAGGCTGGACCCTTTGCAGTTCCAGGAGGGGACCGATGGCTTTGGGGTCACCGAGTTGGCCGAGTGCCTGGACGACCTCCGGCTGAGGTTCGCCGTCGGGATTGGTCAGGAGGCTCAGAAGGGGTTCCACCGCACTGGGATCACCGAGCTGTCCCAGGGCTGAAGGGACCCCCGTGCGTGGTTGACCGTCAGAGACGGTCAGTATGGCCAGGAGCGGTTCCACCGCCCTTCGGTCGCCAAGCCGGCCCAGGGCTTGAACGACCTGGTGCTGCAGGTCTTCGTCGGCGTCGGGCAGGAGACGCAGCAGGGGGACCACCACCAGGGGATTTCTCATCCGCGTCAACAGGAGCGCCGCTGCGCGGCGAACGTCTTCGTCGTCGTGCTGGAGAATCGCGACGACCGGATCGACTGCGTCCGGGAAAATCCTCGGGTACTCGTCCGAGATCAGGCCGCGAACCCTCGGCGCGGAGGACACGTATCGCTGGATCACCTTGGCGACCAGGGTGTGATGGCGCCCCTCGACTTCTGCGTCGAGACACCACAACAGGAATCCGACAGCCTCCCCTGGTATGTCGTCGGTCAGAATGGCCTGCGCCAACTCGTCCAATGCATCTGCCGAGTGTTCCCACCTCCTCCGGTCCATGGAATGAGGCGAGCCCTTGGCCAGCCAGCCGAGGACCCAGGCGGCAGCCATGGCCTCGCACGGTCCGCGCGAGAGCATGGAGGTGAGCCGCGACACCAGGCCAGGCACCATCGGGATGCCCTCGATGAACGCGGCCTGCATCAGGGCGAGGGCTGCTTCCACGGCCGCTTCGACCTGCGGTCCGTCGAGCCGGGCGGTCTGATCGCGTACCCATCCCTCGCGTTCCACCGGATTACGGGGCGCCGCGGTGCCGAGCATCGTGGCGGCAACGCCGGCGGTCCTCCAGAACTCTTCGGGACTCTTGAGCCAGGCGGTCACGATGCGGCGACTGAGCTTGGGTCCCCAATTGGAGCCCGCTATCTCCTCGGCTGCCGCGTCCGCGGTAGTGCTTGTAAGACCACCGCCGTCGAGGTCCGTGAGTTCGCCGATGAACCGGTCGATGATGTCCATCGCCACGCCCTCGCTGACGTTGGGCTCGTCCGAGAGGCACGAGCAGGCGAGCACGGCGCGTGGTCTGCTCGTGCCCATATCCTCTCCGTCCAGGGGGAGGAGCACTGCCTGGAGGACGTCGTCCACATCGTCGTCATTGCACGACATGACGCAGAGCCGGAGCGCCTCGCGCCAGCTCTCCGTGACGGTCGAATCACCCTCGTGCTGAGAGTTCGGGGCAGGAGTCGTCCGCGCGGCGAGGGTGGCGACCTGACCGGCCAGTGGCTTCTCCCTGTCCTTTCCCGGATACTTCCCCGCCACGAGTGCCAGTCCGGCCAGATATTCCTGAAAGGTCAGGTGGCGGAACTCGTAGACGGCAACGAGCTCGCCGTTGTGGCGGGTCCGACCGGACTCGACGAGGATTCCGGTGTTCCTCTCCAGGAGGCGCAGGAACTCCAGCGGGGGGCGTCGGCCTGCCGGCCGGACCATGGGAAAGTCCTGCCGCATCCGGTCAAGCGTGTCGACGACCTCGTCTTCCCGTATCTGCTGAACACCGGCGTCACACATCGAGTAGGCCAGATACTGGAGTTGGGGAAGCGCCTCGTACCGGTCCAGCCGCTCGCTCACGCTGCCGCGCCAGTTCAGGAGGACTTCCACGGCCTCCCGGTAGAGGTCCGCCCGACGGCTCGGCAGCTTTCCGACTTTCTTCTTGACCAGCGCCATGGTGGTCAGGAGCATCGGGTTCCCGGTGAGGCGCTCGATGCGATCCGTGCTGTGGATGTCGCTGATGAGCTGTTGCGCCGCGGACTCCCGACGGAGCATGGGCTCGGTCACCGTGCACCAGCGCCGCGCGAAGTCGTCCTTGTCCTCCGGGGTGAGGTCGAGCACCGTGACGTGCTCGAACCCGCGCGTGATGCGCAGCCCCATCTCCTTGTACCCGACGATCCTTGAGGTGACGATGATGGAGGCTTTCGGATACGCGACGTGGATCTGATCGATCTGTTGGCAGAAGCGGGCCCGCAGGCCCGGGTCGGAGATCTCGTCCAGGCCGTCGATCAGCAGCAGGACGCGCCCGGCCCGCAGGGCGTCGAGCAGAGTGTCGGTCAGGCTCCTGGCTTCGTGGTCGGAGAACTGGGAGGCGCGCAGCTGGTCCCGGACGATTTCCTCCAGTGGTCCCACGCCTCGTCCTGCTTCGATGTCGCGGCACCGGATGAGCAGGGGCAGCCAGTCGGCATCGGGGAGGGTGCCGACGTCCGGCAACTGGTTCCAGTCGGGGTCCGACTTCAGACGGAGGAGATAAGCGGTCGCGATCCAGCGCAGCATGGTGCTCTTGCCGGCGCCGGGATCTCCCAGCACGACGAGGCGTTTCGACTCCCGGAGCCGCTCGCCGATGGAGAAGCGCGCACCGCGGTCCCGCCCGTCACGACGGTCCCCTCGGTGGGCCTCCATGTCCTTGAGCTTCGTGTCGAGATCGTGGGATTCCGTTCCCGGAGGGATTTCCACCGCGACGCGGAGCGAGACATAAAGGCTGCGGAGCAGGAGCTCTTTGGTGGCGAGGTCGCGGTCCTCGACGGGGAAATACGCCAGATCCACGATGTCGCAGTTCTTGAGGGCGACTTCTCGGTATCTGCGCTCCAGACCGCTCCGCTTTCGGCGACCGCCTCTCGTCTCACCCGCCGGGTACTGAGGTTGAACTCGCAGTGGCGGGCCGGTAGATCATCCGGCGCCCATGAGTAATCCGGTCTCGGTGAGGCAGCCGTCGATCAGCTCTGCC
>NZ_JBSFUU010000103.1:0-31018 GCF_053591955.1 Streptomyces sp. NPDC002845
GCCATTCAGTTCCTCGACGAGTAACGCCTGCGGGGCTTCGGTGCAGTCGCTGACGCCTGGTCCGTGATGACGGGCCGCAGGCTCACCGGATCCCCGGAATGCGACACGCACACCTTCCCAGGCCATGGAGTCCTCTATGCCCCGTGGTCGAAACGGAAGACAGTCCGGCCAACGGATCGTCGCCGATTTCGCCGGCTTGGCCAGCTGCGCGAGAATCCGACAGGCCGGACCCCGGCCGCCGGAGCGGCTGGCTGAGGTAGGCGCATCCTGCGTGATCGAGGCGGGGTGCGCCATCGCCCGGCTGCCGTGCCCGCTCCCACGGTGTCCACCACCACGACTTTCCGGGCCGGGACGGCCGATACGTGCCGCACGGGCGTGGAAGACGTGGGCGCCGGCCGCGCTGTCGGTGACCACGACGAAGAGCGCCTGAGTTCCAGCCACTGGGCGGCGATCCGCTCGATCGTGGTGTCCGGGTAGAGCCACTCGACGTCCTCGCTGCCGGCCTTGACGACGTGGGCGACGCCGCTCCTTCCAGCGTGCCCCGGGCCGGTCTGCTGGGCGAGTCGGCCCGGGGGCGGCAGGGAGAGTCGCCGGACCAGTCCCAGAGGCTCCGCTCGCCGAGACGAGGGTCGTACAGGGCCCGACCGCCGGCGCCGAACTGTCCGAGCTCGGTCATCAGCGCAACGCCGGTCTGGATCTCGTCCGCTGTCCAGCCGGTGATTCCTTGATCATCGGGACCTGCTTCCACCCGGACATCGTCATCGGCAGGCCCCACTGGTTCAGCCACACCATCGCCGGCTCCCACCTGCCATCGGCCGTCGTCACCAGCAGCCGGCGCCGCTCCTCCGCATCCAGGCGGGCCACCGGCACCCACCGGCCACCCCCCCCCGCACCAGGGGCGCGGCCGGATCCTCCACCAGCAGCGACCGGCGCGTCGGGATGTAGAAGCCGCGTGAGCGCCCATAGTCGAGCATCTCGGCCCGGTCCCACTCCATGTAGTCGCGCACATCTCGCAGCACCGGCACCGGCCAGTACACCGCCCGGCCCGACCTTGCTTGGAAATCGCGTGCGGCAGCACCGCTCGCGCGTTGACGATCCCTGACGCCGCAGGCGGCAGCTCCGGTAGATCGAACACCGTCAGCGCCGAGTGCTCGCACAACCGCAGCCCCGTACGGACCATCGAATCCGCGTACGCCGCGTTCCGCGCCGCCCACTCCCACGGAACCCGCGCCTTGGCATCTCCTTCGAGTCGAAGCCGCACAGCCCGACATTGCGCCAAAGCCGATACGACTTCGGTGGCAGCCACTTCACCTAGCGTCGTGGCCCCATGTGCGACGTCTCGGCTGGCACTTGCCGCACCATCGTGCCGCCGGCTCCGTGCCGCCACGGCGACCACACCGAAGCCGCGCGCTGACGGATGGGACTGGCCCTGACGAGGTCCTGCTCGATCGCCCACAGGTAGAACTGGTTGACCGTGGACACCTCCCGGTCCCAACTCGTGTCTTCCAAACGAGGTCCACGCTCATCACGACGCCGCCACCACTCGAACGCCGCCCGGTCGTCCATGGACGCATCACGCCAGTCCCGCCTGCCTCGCGCGAACCGCAGGAAGTCGAAGTACGTGCGCAGGTCCCGGGTGCATGGGCGGCCTGGGTGTTCCACGGCGAAGACGCCAGCCACACCGAGAGATACCGGTTCAGCGCCACGTCGTACCCGCCCGCCGGGCTGATCAGGAACGGCTGCCCCTCGGGCACCCCCAGATCGTCCAACCCCTCACCGAGATCGGCGAACAGGGAGCTGAACTCCCGTATGAACGGGGTCTTTTCGCGCGGCCACGCCAGGTCTCGACGGGTGAAATGCGCTCGCCAACCGGTGATCGACATGACGCTGGACGATAGTCCGTGGACAGCTCAACAGCGCATAACCAAAGGCACGCGACAACAAGGCACGCGAGGCACGGGGCTCCGCAGACTGCCGCGGCCGGCCGCCGGCAGCCCTCGGATTCGAGGTCGGAGCAGAGGGCGCCGTGGGACAACTCCCTTGTCCGTCATGAGCGTCGAGACGCGCGAGCCGTCGATGTTGTTCCGCCCGACGCGGCGAGCATCTCTCGCCCCTGCCGTCGCGTCGTCGGCCCCGCGTGATCATGCCAGGAGGATGCCGTGTGGCCGGCCTGATCTCAGTTGCTGTCGGGCGTCATCGAGACCACGACCTTGCCGGCCTTGGTGCGACCTTGCTCGACGTACGCCATCGCCTCGAGCGTCTGATCGAACGGGAAGGTGCTGTCGATGACCGGGCGGAGCTTCCCGCTGTCGTAGAGGGCGCCGAGCTCGCGCAGTTGGGAGCCGTTGGCCTGCATGAAGAAGAACTGGTAGCGAACGCCCAGGGCCTTCGCCTGCTTGCGGATCTTGCGACTGAGCACGTTCATGACCAGCCCCATGAAGGAGGGAGCGCCGAGCTGCCTGGCGAACCCGGCGTCCGGCGGGCCCACGACGCTGACAGCCAGGCCGCCGGGCTTCAGCACGGTCAGCGACTTCTCCAGGTTCGCCCCGCCCACGGCGTCCAGCACCAGGTCGTAGCCGGACAGCACCTTGGAGAAGTCCTCCTTCTTGTAGTCGACGACGACGTCGGCACCGAGGCCTCGGACCAGCTTCTCGGAATCAGTGCTCGCGGTCGTCGCCACGGTGGCACCGAGGTGTTTGGCGAGCTGGATGACCGTCGATCCGAGACCGCCGGCACCGGCGTGGACGAGCACCTTCTGACCCGGCTTCACATGGGCCTGGTCCACGAGGATCTGCCAGGCGGCCAGGGCCACCAGCGGCACCGCGGCCGCCTCCTGCGGGGTGAGCGAGGCCGGCTTGGGCGCGACGTCGTCCACGTCGATCGCGATGTACTCCGCGAAGCCTCCGATCCGCAGGTCGCGCGGACGGGCGTAGACCTCGTCGCCGACTTCGAGGCCGCGCACGGCGGAACCGACCCGCGTCACGACGCCGGCCACGTCATGACCGAGCACGAACGGGCGCTTGTACTTCAACAGCTGCTTGAACTCCCCGTTGCGGACCATCTTGTCCAGCGGGTTGATGCTCGCGGCGCTCACCCTGACCAGAACATCGCGGTCACCGACGCTGGGCTCGGGTACCTCGGCGGCGCGCACGCCGTCCTTGCCGTACTTCTCGACGACGAATGCCTTCATGCCGGCCGCCTTTCCATGTGATCTTCTCGGTCGCCTGCGCGTGTCATGACGCTACTTGCTGAGTATAGAAAAGTAAACTCATGTCGGGTTAGAATCACCCCATGGATGCGAGGACCGAAGCTCTTCAGGCCGCCGGCATGGACACCCGACTCGACCGGGACATGTCGAACTGCTCGATCGCCCGGACCCTTGAGGTCGTGGGTGAGAAGTGGACGATCCTGATCCTGCGCGAGGTCTGGTACGGCTCGTCCCGCTTCAGTGACTTCGAACGGGTCCTCGGCTGTCCCCGCAACCTTCTCGCTGCCCGGCTCCGGATGCTTGTCGAGGAAGGGATCCTGGCCACCGAGACCTACAAGGAGCCGGGTTCGCGCAGTCGGTCGAAGTACGTGATGACACCCAAGGGCGTGGACCTGGTCCCGGCCGTGATGGGGCTCCTGCAGTGGGGCGACCGCTACCGCGCCGACCCGGAGGGCCCGGCCGTACTGACGCGACACCGCGGATGCGGTGCGCACGTCGATGCCCAGATCCGCTGCGAACGCGGCCACGCCGTGCAGGCGGAGGACATCGAGAGTGTCTCCGGCCCCGCATTTCGTCTGAGGCCCGCGGAGTGAGCTGAGCGCGGTGGAGGCAGGAGTCCGGGTGGGCTCAGTCCGCCGGCGTGCGCTCACTCCGTCTGGCTCGGGCCTGGTGGAGGCGGACTTTGGTGCGGTTTCCGCAGCGGGACATCGAGCACCAGCGGCGGTTGTGGGCGGGGGAGCGGTCCAGGAAGCGCAGGGCGCACGTGTCCGCGCCGCACACGCGTACGCGTCGGATCTCGGTCGACAGGAGCAGGTCTACGGCGTCCTGCGCGATCAGTGCCAGCGCGGTCGCGGGATCAGGTGCCATGGTCGTGGTGCCGGCGGGCTCCAAGTGGCCGCCTTTGATGGTGATTTGCGGCGCCGGCCGGGGCGCCTCCGCTGCCGATTCGTTGAGCAGCACGACGTCGCTGGAGGAGGGCAGTCGGCCGTCGGAGACCGCGAGTACGGCCCGGTCGACCGCCTCGCGCAGCCGTCGGCCCGATGCCAGGACGGCGGCATCCACGGGATACGGGATGCCCTGTGTGAGCAGTCCGGCCCGCTGAAGCCAGAGGGTGAGATCGCCCGGGTTCCGGAGCGTCTCCCCCGGCATGGGTCGCCACCGGTGGCGGAGGGTGTTGGTGAAGTCCAGACAGACCCGCCCGCCGTCCCAGATCCACGTGTCGTCCGTTGCCACGCCTTCATTCTGCACGTTAGGTTTAACCCCCTAAGAGGGTTAGTTCGTGCCGGGGAGGCGCATCCATGGGACAGCCCACTGTGACCACAGGCGTGACGCAGGTGGACAGGGTGCGCCTGCACTACCTCCGAGCGGGATCCGGTCCTCTGCTCGTCCTGCTCCACGGCTGGCCGCAGACCTCCGACTGCTGGCAGCCGGTGCTGGCGGATCTTGCCGCCGACCACACCGTTGTGGCACCCGACCTGCGTGGCTACGGCCTGAGCGACAAGCCCTCGACCGGATACGACAAGCGGCGGATGGCCGCCGACATGGCGGGCCTCGTCGAAGCACTCGGCTTCGAGACGACCGCCGTCGTGGGTCACGACCGGGGCGCCCGCGTGGGGCACCGCTGGGCGCTGGACCGCCCCGAGCAGGTGGAACGGCTGGCTGTGCTCGACATCGTGCCGACCCGGGAGATGTTCCGCCGGCTGGACGCCTCGCTCGCCTCCGGGTACTGGCACTGGCTGTTCCAGATGCAGCCCGACCTTCCCGAGCGCCTCGTGGGGCACGACATACGCGGGTATCTCGAGTACTTCTTCGAGCGGTGGACCTATAACCGGCACGGGCTGACACCCGAAGCGGTCGACGGATATGTCCGAGCCTTCTCCCGCCCGGGTGCCATGCGCGCGAGTTTCGACGACTACCGCGCCATGGAGCAGGACGTCGCCCTCGACGACATCGACGCCGCCGAGGGCCGCCGCCTCACCATGCCGGTACTGGCGCTCTGGGGTTCCGCAGGGCTGCCCTCCCGCCTGCCGACGCTGGAGATCTGGCGCGCCTACGCGGACGACGTCACCGGAGCAGAAATCCCGGAGTGCGGCCACTTCATCCCGGAAGAGCAACCGGAGGCGCTGCTGGGCCATTTGCGGTCGTTCCTGGCCGACGAGGCGAGTCGGTGACTTTGCCACCGTGACGAGAGCGGCGCCCCTGCGGGTCCACAGCTCACTGGCCGGCCGGGGCAAGTCGTCCGAGCAGCCTCTCGGACCGAGGGGCGGCCCAGTTGCTTCCGGTTGGGCCGCCCCTCAGTCAGATCCTGGCCGAGACCGGGACACCCGCCGAAGCGTCCCCCGCGGCCGCGCTGTCGGACATGCGCTGCCTGGGCATCCAGGCTCGGCGCGCGGTGAATCTCAGGAAGCCGCGACGTGGGCAGCGCGCAGGGAGGCTTTGTCGATCTTCCCGACCGCGTTCTTCGCTATGGCCTCTACCACGAAGAACTCGGTCGGACGCTTGAAGCCGGTGAGGCTGCGCGCACAGAGCTCCCGCAGCGCCGTCAGATCGACGGTCGCGCCTGGTCGCGGCTGTATGTAGGCCACGACCACCTCTCCCCACTTCTCGTCGGGTACGCCGATCACGGCGGCTTCGAGCACCGACGGGTCGCCTGTGAGGACGTCCTCGATTTCCTTGGGGTAGATGTTCTCGCCACCACGGATGATCATGTCCTTGGAGCGCCCGACCAGTGTCAGATAGCCCTCGGCGTCGAGGTGACCCACATCGCCCGTGTGCAACCAGCCGTCGACGATGACTCTGGCCGTTTCCTCAGGGCGGCCGAGATAGCCACGCATGACGTTGGGGCCCTTCACGAGGACCTCACCGTCCGTGCCCGGCCCCACCTCGGTACCTTCGGCGTCGACGATCCGAATCTCCTGGCCGGGGAAGGGAAGTCCCACGGTGCCGGCACGTCGCGGGCCCGCGACGGGGTTGACGGTGGACCCGCAGGTTCCTTCGGACAGGCCGTATCCCTCGACAAGAGGGAACCCGTACCGGGCTTCGAACCGGTTCAGCAGCTCGGCGGAGGCAGGTGCGGCGCCACAGACTCCGAACCTCAGCGACGATGTGTCGGGCCGCACGTCGTCCGGGAGCGCAGCGAGCATGCCGTAGATCGTCGGCACGGCGCTGAAGAAGGTGGGGCGCTCCTGCTCGACGAGGTCGAAGAAGCTGTGTGGGTCGAACCGGCCGCCCGCGATGACGACGCTCGCCCCCGCGAGAAGAGGCGTGAGAATGCTGACCACGATGCCGTTGACGTGGAAGAGCGGCAGGATCAGCAGGCACCGGTCGGCGGGCCCGATGTCCAGGGACAGGCGGCCCATCTCCGTCATGGCGTCGATGTTGGCGTGGTCCAGCATCACGCCCTTGGGCGTCCCGGTGGTGCCGCTGGTGTATATGAGAAGAGCCAGCGCGGACGAGTCCACATGCGGTGCGTGATCCGACCTCACCCCTTCCTTGTGCAGGGCGCCGACGCCGAGTACGGCAGTACCGTCCGTGACGGGCGCCGCGTGGTCTTCGACCACCAGCAGACGCGCACCGGAGTCCTTGACCTGTCGGTCCACCTCGACGTCGGTCATGCTCGGGTTGACCGGCGTGATGGTGGCGCCGATCCGCCAGGCGGCGAACAACAGCAGCACGAACTCGATGCGGTTCGTCAGCTTGAGGGCCACGACATCGCCGGGACCGATGCCGAGGTCCTGGAGCTGACGCGCTGCCGCACGGACGCGGTCCAGCAACTGAGTGTTGGTGAGTGACTGGCGCCCGTCCGACACCGCTGCCCCATCGGGGTCGTGAGCGGCGCGACGGTCGGGCAGTGAAGCGAAGTTCATGGCGGGCGTACCTGTCTCGGTGTTGTGCGATCCGGTCAAGGAGTCGATGCCGGCGCGGGGTGCAACTGCCGGGTGAGGAACTCGATCTGGTCGCGGACCAGGGTCTCGAAGGTCTCGCCCGTGTAGAAATCGAAGTGGCCGGCGTCGTACCTCTTGATCTCTCCCCGGGGTGCGGTGCGCGCGTACCGGAGGGTCTGGGCGGGAGGCGTGACGGAGTCGGTGTTGCTGACGCAGAAGAGGATCGGCATGGCGACCTTCTTCGCCGCACGCCCGGGCCGGTAGGTGGCGATGGTCGGAATGACCCGTGCCGCCACCTCGTTGCGGAACGTCGTCCCCGCCGGTTGCAGCGCCTGATATCCGGGCAGGGCGTCCGGAGCGTTCATGAGGGCCGGCGAACCGGGGGCGGAGGCGATGGGAACCATCGCGGGTGCCTTGCCGCGCACTCTGGCCGCCATGTCCCGAGCGAGCACGGGGGTCATCCTGAGCGAGGCGACCGGGCCGAGTGCGAGCGCGGAGGCGAGACCATCGGTGAACGGGCACTGGGACACGGCCGCGCGCAGTTCGGGATGCCGAGAGGCGACGGTGATGGCGTGGCCTCCGCCGAAGGAGCTGCCCCACACCGCGATGCGGGAGCGGTCGACGTCAGGGCGGGCCTTGACGCAGGCGATGGCGGCGTCCCAGTCGGCGAGCTGACGCTTGATCGACAGGAGCTGGCGCGGGTGGCCGCCGCTGTCGCCGAAGTGCCGGTAGGTGAAGGCCACGGCGGCGATGCCGGCCTGAGCGAAACGCTCGGCGAAGGCGTCCAGGCGCATCTCGCGGGTGGCGCCGAGGCCGTGCCCGAGGATGACGACGGGCGGGGAGGTGACGCCGGTCGGGAGGTAGAGCCATCCGGCACAGGTGCTGTCGCCGGAGGGGAAGGTGATGTCGTGGCGGGTGAAGGAGTGTGCAGTGGTCATCGTCTGCTCACCGCCGCGTCGTCTTCGTCGAGCGGTGCCCGGGCACGCTGCCCGAGGCGAGCGCCTGGGCGTAGGTGTCCGGGCTGTAGAGCGGGAGCTCGCCGGTGGCGTCCGTCGTCTCCATGTAGTCGAGCATCAGTTCCTGACCGTCCTTCGACATGACTCTGGTGAAGAACTCGGCGCGTTCGACGTGGAGTCCGTCCTCCAGGGGCATCGAGCCGCCGAAGTACACCGACCTCTTGGCGGCCGCGACCGACCCCTTCGACCGCCGGCCGAAGTGCTCCGCGAGTTCGACCGCCTGCGCGACGACCTTGTCCTGGGGTACGACCTTGTCGACCGCCCCGTTGGCGAGCGCCTCCGCGGGCGTGAACGGCTTGCCTTCGAGGATCGCGGCCAGGGACCGGTGGGTGCCGATCAGGCGGGTCAGCCGCTGGGTGCCGCCGCCGCCCGGGATGATGCCGAGGAGGATTTCGGGCTGGCCGATGAAGTAGTCCCCGTCGGCCATGACCCGAAGATCGCAGGCCCAGGCGAACTCGGCGCCGAGGCCGAGAGCCGAACCGTTGAGGGCGGCGACGAAGAGGACACCGCTGGCGTTCATCCGGAGGAAGGTCGTGTGCAGACGCTCCAGCTGGAGGGCCCCGCGCATCGGGGTCCTGCGCATCACGGCCCCGAGGAGACGGGACCGGTCCACATGCTTGGCCATGCGTACGACGGCGGCAGCACCGCGTCGGCCGACCGTCGGACTCGCGGCGCCCTCTTCCTGCAGCCACCGGACCGCGGCATGGCTGACGAACCGCTCGGGATGTGCCCCGGTGAAGACGACGGCACGGATGCTCGGATCGCGGTCGACCCGGTTCACCAGCTTGTCCAGCTGCTGGGCGATGTCGAGGCCGAACAACTGGTGCGGGCCGCCGTCGACCCGGACGACAAGGACGGCTCCGCGGTCCTCGATCTCCAGATGACCCTTGTCTTTGTATGGCATGGATTCTGCTCCCGTGCTGGGTTCATGGGGGAGTGCAAAGCGAGTGAGGGAGGGGCTGCCGGCGCCAGGAATCTGGGACAGTGCGTGAAAGCCCGTCCGGGGAGGCGCGCCCGTGTCCGAAACGGCACGTCGCTCGAGATGTGTACTATTGCCGTGACGAGTTACATAACCAAGTTATTTCAAGAGTGTCAATGGTGGAGGCGCGAGAGGCATGGCAGGGCGGCCGAAGCTCGATGACGCACCGGAGCGGCTGGTGCGAGCCGCTGTCGGTCTGCTGGCCGAACAGGGGCCGTCGGCCATCAAGGCGCGTACGGTGGCGTCCGCGAGCGGGCTGTCGACGATGGTCGTCTACGGCCACTTCGGTGGGATCCCCGAACTGATGCGCGCCGTCGCCGACCACGGCTTCAGGGAGCTCGGCGCGGCGTTCGCCCAGGTGCCGGTGACGGATGATCCGACCGCGGATCTCTTCGCCATGGCTTTGACCTGCCGCCGAGTGGCCCACGAGAACCCTCACCTGTACGACCTGATGTTCGGCCTGTCCACTCGTGCGACGTACCGGCCGCTGTCGGACGCGGACCTTCGCTTGAGCGGACATTCGCCGGCCTTCCGGGATGCCCACGTCCATATCACCGCGGCATGTCGACGGCTCGTGGACTCGGGCAGGGCCGAGCGGCAGGAACCTGAAGTCATAGCCGCCCAGTTGTGGAGTCTGGTCCACGGGTACGTCACCCTTGAGCTGGCCGAGCATTTCGGCGAGTTCGAGGACCCCGTGGTGCAGGTGATGCTGCCGATGGGCGTGAACTTCTCTGTCGGTCTGGGCGACGAGCGGGAACGGGCCGAAGCCTCGCACGAGGCGGGCGTGCGCCTGTACGACTCGATCGTTCAAGGTCGGTGAAAGTCGGTAGGGCAGGTCGCTGTCCCGCGCGGGACTACTTATGTGCGGCTAGGGCGACTTGGTCTCCGCGGCAGAGGTATCGGTGCCCGGGGTGAGCTGGTCATGCCTCCCCAGCGCCGCGACCTCCCGTTCGAGGGACGGAACGGCACGGGCCGCGAAGCGCCTCGCCCATGGCCAGGCCAGTGGCGAATTCAGCGCTGCCTTGGCCCAGTTGGCCACGACGACGGCGCGCGGGACGTACACGCGGCTGCGGCGGCGCACGAGCCCGTCGACGATCGCGGCAGCTGCCCGGTCGGCGCTCGTGGTGACATTGCCCGGGTAGGGAAGCCGGTTGCGCAGGCCCTGGAACGAGGGGAGGTCCATCTCGGCGCCCCGGACGAGGTCCGTGTCGATCCAGGAGGGGTGAACCAGGCCGACCGTGACCCCGAGGTGCGCCACCTCCTGGCGGTAGGTCAGGGCGAGCAGCTCGGCCGCGGCCTTGCTGGCGCCGTAGGAGGCCATCGCGGCCAGCGGCATGAACGACAGCGCGGACGCCACGACCAGCACGTGTCCCCGGCTGCGCTCCAGATGGGGCGTCACGTACTTGAGGGTCCGGAAGACACCGTTCAGATTGATGTCCAGGACCCGCTCGAACGACGCCTCGTCCGTCTGTCGCACGGTCCCGTACGCCACGACGCCGGCATTGGCGACGACGAGATCGATGCCGCCCATGACCCCCGCAGCCTCGTCGATCGCTGACCGCAGGACGGTGCCGTCGCGCACATCGGCCTCACGCCAGGAAGCGGCGGGGCCCAGCTCGCGGGCGAGGTCACGGAGCCGATCGGGCTCCAGTCCGATCAAGGTCACCTGAGCGCCTCGGGCGATGGCCAGGCGGGCCACCTTCTCGCCGATGCCGCGCGCCGCTCCGGTGACAACCAGCTTTCTGCCCAGCAAGTCACGTTTCATGGCGGCAACATAACTTCGTTATTTATTGAGCGCAAGATGTCGCGCGTATGAACTGTCGCCCCTCCACCTGCTGGGTCTCACGACTGGACGAACCTATGCTGACTGTCATGAGGCGGACATCCTTTGCGCACTGGCCCTGTTCGATCGCGCGCACCATGGACTTGCTCGGGGACTGGTGGACGCCGTTGGTGCTGCGTGAGGCGTTCTACGGGATCCGGCGGTTCGACGCGTTCCAGGTGTCACTGGGGATCGCGCGCAACACATTGACGGACCGGTTGCGCCGGCTGGTGGACGAGGGGCTGCTGGAGAAACGGCCGTACCAAACGGAGCCGGTTCGGTACGACTACGTGCTCACGGAGAAGGGGCGCGACTTCTACGGTGTGCTGCTGGTGATGAACCGGTGGGGGGACCGCTGGCTGTCCGGTGAAGTGGGCCCGCCGGTAGTCATGCATCACGAGGTCTGCGGACAGGAAGCCCATGCCGAGGTGGTGTGTTCTTCCTGCGGCGAGCAGATGACCGCGGAGAACACCAGTCCTCGGATGGGCCCCGGCTATCCGCCACATCTGGCCGAACGGCCGGATGTGCGGGAGCGTTTCGCTGGCTGACTCAGCGGCTCTGCCGGGGCTGCGTTTTCCCTTGACATGTGAGTCTATCTACGCAACTTTACTGGTCACATCTGGTCATGGGAGTTCTCGGATCGGCATGGAGGCTGCAGGAACATGGAGTGGACAGGCGCGCGCTATGCGGACAAGCCGACGGTGGAGGTCCGCACCTGGATCGCTGCTCCGCCCGAACAGGTGTGGACGCTCGTGTCCGACATCGAGCTGATGCCGCGTATGAGCTCCGAGCTGCAGTACGTCGAATGGCTGGACGGCAGGACCGCCCCTGCTCTGGGAGCCCGGTTCATCGGCCAGAGCAAGCACGAGGCACTCGGGGAGTGGACCACCACATCCCACATCCTCGAGTACGAGCCGCCGAGGCTGCTTGCCTGGGGCGTCGAGAACCCGCAGAACCCAACGGCGATCTGGCGGTTCACGTTGGAGCCGCAGGGCGGTGGCACTCTGCTGAGCGAATGGATGCAGATGGGGCCGGCCCGTTCGGGCCTCTCCTTCGCCATCGATCGCATGCCGGAGAAGGAGCAGAAGATCGTCTTCGTGCGCATGCGGGAGTTCGAGGCCAACATGACCATCACCCTCGAAGAGATCAAGAAGCTGGCCGAGAGGGCCCAGCCCGCGGGCGAGGCGAGGCTCTGATGCGTACCTCCACCACGATCGAAGCTTCCGGGGGCGACTGGCGGGAGATCGTCGCCTATGTCACCGAGGCGGAGAAGCTCGGTCTCGACATCTGCTGGGTGGCGGAGGCGTGGGGCTCCGAGGCTCCCTCGCCGTTGGGCTACCTCGCGGCGAAGACCGAGCGCATGCTCCTCGGATCCGGAATCATCCAACTCGGCACCCGCACGCCGATGGCCATCGCCCGCGCCGCGATCACACTGTCGCAGATCTCCCAGGGGCGCTTCCTTCTCGGACTGGGCCCCTCCGGGCCGCAGGTGATCGAGGGGCTGCACGGCGTGCCCTTCGCCCGGCCGCTGGTGCGGATGCGGGAGACCGTCGAGATCGTGCGGGAGGCCGCCGCAGGCGGCAAAGTCTCCTACTCAGGACAGGAGTTCCGGATTCCACTGCCGGGCGCGGAGGCGAAGCCCATGCGTCTGTCGATGCGTGCCGAGCATGACATTCCGGTCTACCTCGCCACTCTCTCGCCGAAGATGCTGCACCTGACCGGTGAGATCGCCGATGGGTGGCTGGGCACCAGTTTCGTGCCCGAGGGCGCCAAGGAGGCGTACTTCGACCACCTGGACCAGGGCCTGGCCACCGCCGGTCGCGCCCGTGCCGACCTCGACATCTGCCAAGGTGCCGAGGTCGCCTTCGCGGACGACGAGGACGCGCTGAGCGCGATGGTGGCCGGACGCAAGAAGGAACTGGCCTTCAGCCTCGGCGGCATGGGTTCCGCGACCACGAACTTCTACAACAACGCCTACAGCCGCCAGGGTTGGGCCGAGGTGGCGGCCGAAGTCCGGACACGTTGGCAGGCCGGGGACCGGGACGGCGCGGCCGGCTTGGTCACCGACGAAATGGTGCTGGCGACCACTCTGATCGGAACCGAGGGCATGGTGCGCCAACGGCTGCGTGTGTGGCGCGACGCCGGTGTGGACACCGTACGTTTTTATCCGGCCGGAGAGACTCTCGACGCTCGGCTCACCACTCTCGGCCGGGCCATCGACCTGGTCCGTGACATCGAGGACGAGGCGGCACGGTAGCGGCACGGCCGGGTGCAGTCGAGGAGTGCTGTTGCAGGCGTTGGTCGACGTCAACCGTGCGCGCTGACGCCGTCCGCCGCCAGGCCCGACATCAGCAGGGTGATCGTGTGGAACGTCCTGGCCAGGGCGTCCTCCCGGTCCGCCGCGGCGGCGATGATCTGGTTGCCCTCGCACAGGACGGCCAACAGCAGCCGGGCGACGGTGGCGACCGGAACGTCCGGTTCCACGTCACCGCGTTCGGCCAGGACAGCCAAGAGCCGTTCGATCGGCGGCTGGGCCACCGTGTCGTTGATGTGCCGGTACTGCTCCACCAGCACCGAGGGCGCCTGGGCCATCAGCTCTCGATGCAGGGGATCGTCGATGGTCCGCCGCAAGAAGGCGTGCGTGAGGTTCGACACGGCGGTCAAGGCAGGCTCGCCCGGTGTCGCACGGATCGCCTCGGACGCCGCGTCGGCGAGCGCTCCGACCCGCTGGAGCAGCTCCGTGTAGAGCTCGGCGAACATCGCCTTCTTGTCCGGGAAGTGGTGGTAGAAGGTGCCCTTGCTCACTTGCGCCGCCGCGGTGATGGCCTCGACCGACGTGTCCGCGAACCCGTTGTCGACGAAGAGTTTGCGCGCGGCCGCCACCAGGTCCGCCCGGGTCTGCTCCGCATACAGCTGTCGTCGGTTTGGCCCTCTCATGTTGACCATCGTATATTCAATGACCTGAAGTCAGTGAATGACTCGTGGTCGGTCAGTGGTCGTCGTGACAGTGCCCTCCGGAAGGCAGACGTAGCCGTGGAAAAGCGCAGAATCTTGTTGCTGGGTGCGACGGGGTACACGGGGCGGCGAGTTCTCAGGGAACTGCTCGCACGAGGTGAGACGCCGACCTTGGTCGGGCGAAGCCGAACGAAGATGCTGACCCTGGCCGACCGCTTCGAGGCGGAACTGCCGGTGGCAGAAGTGGACGTCACCTCTTCCGCCCACCTCACGCGCCTTCTGGGCCCCAGCGATGTGGTCGTCTCCACGGTCGGGCCGTTCATGCAACTGGGCATGGCCACGGTCACGGCTGCCGCGCGGGCGGGAGCGCGCTACTTCGACTCCACGGGGGAGGGCCCCTTCGCCCGCCGGGTCCTCCTTGAACTGGACTCCGTCGCGGCCGCCCGGGGAGCGACTCTCGTGCCCGCGTTCGGCTACGACTACGTGCCCGGCAATCTCGCCGGCGCCCTGGCCCTGGAACAGGCGGGCGAGCGCGCATGCCATGTCGAGATCGGCTACTTCATCACCCGTTCGGGGCGCGGGAGCGAGCTGCATTACCGGAGCACCCTGCGCGACTCCTGGGACCTGACCACGGGTGGCACGCGCCAGACGCTGGTCGCCGCGGCGGCCGAGGACGGGTTCGCCTACCGCTCTCCACGCCCTGGAGCCTCTTCCCGACTGGTCGACGAGCGGGCCGCCAAGCGTGTCCTCACCTTCCGCTACGCCGGTGTGCGACGCCCGGCCATGACCGTCCCGGGCACGGAGCATCTCGGCCTGCCTGACGTCTTCCCTCAGTTGGAGAGCGTCGAGGTGGGGATGGGCTGGCTCGGGCGGTGGACGCGTCCGGTACAGATCGCCGCCATGCTCCAGGCGCCCTTGCTGAGGTCGGCGAAGATGCGGGCCGCTCTGACGCGGTGGTCCGGGCGGCTCCCGGGAGCACATCGTGAGCCGGACACCGACGGCCGTTCCCTGGTGATCGCGGTCGCCCGCGACGGCCACGGTCGTCCCCTGGCCACGACGGCCCTCACCGGACCCGATCCCTACGAGATGACGGGCTCCCTCCTGGCGTGGGGCGCAGTCCATGCGGCGGCGCCGAATGCCGTCCTCAAGCCCGGTGTGCACGGTCCGGTCGCGGCCTTCGGGCTCGACACCCTCAGGCTCGGTGCCGCCGAGGCGGGAGTACACGAAGTCGACGGGGCGTTGGCCCGTCGGTGATCGCTGCGCGGGCATGGATCACGGCATCGGGGCGTTGAACCACCGCGACTGAGTTGATGAACAGGTTGTGCGATCGGGAGCGAGTCGGCCACTGACGTGGAGTCGACCGTCCCAGTGGAAAGGAAAGGTCCATGGACGAGCAGGGTGAGCACTTCGACGTCGTCGTACTCGGCGCGGGCCCAGGTGGGTACGTGGCCGCCATCAGGGCCGCCCAACTGGGCAAGCGCGTAGCGGTCGTCGAGGAGAGGTACTGGGGCGGCGTCTGCCTGAACGTGGGCTGCATCCCCACCAAGGCCCTGCTGCGCAACGCCGAACTGGCGCACGTCTTCACGCGCGAGACGAAGACCTTCGGCATCAAGGTCGACGGTGAGGTCTCCTTCGACTACGGGGAGGCATTCCGCCGTAGTCGGAAGGTCGCGGACGGCCGGGTCAAGGGCGTCCACTATCTGATGAAGAAGAACAAGATCACGGAAGTCGGTGGCCGCGGTACGTTCCTCGACCCGCACACGCTTCTGGTCGCCGACCACGACGGCAACTCCCGCACCATAGGCTTCGACCACTGCATCATCGCCACGGGCGCCACCCCGAAGCTGCTACCCGGCACCAAGCGCAGCGCGCGCGTGGTGACGTACGAGGAGCAGATCCTCGCGGAGGACCTCCCGCAGTCGATCGTCATCGCGGGTGCCGGCGCCATCGGCATCGAGTTCGCGTACGTCCTGCACAACTACGGTGTGCAGGTCACGATCGTGGAGTTCCTGGACCGAGTCGCTCCCCTCGAGGACGCCGAGGTTTCCGCCGTACTCGCCAAGCAGTACCGAAAGTTGGGCATCGACGTACTCACCTCGACCCGTGTCGAGTCGATCGATGAGTCCGGGCCGCAGGTCCGCGTCACGGTCACCGGAAAGGACGGTGCCCGCCAGGTCCTGGAGGCGGACAAGGTCCTCCAAGCGATCGGCTTCGCCCCGAACGTGACCGGGTACGGCCTGGAGAACACCGGCGTCAAGGTCACGGAGCGCGGCGCCATCGATGTGGACGAGCGCTGCCGTACGTCCGTTCCGCACATCTACGCCATCGGTGACGTCACCGCGAAGCTCATGCTCGCGCACGCCGCTGAGGCGATGGGAGTGGTCGCCGCTGAGACGCTCTCAGGCGCGGAGACCATGGAGCTGGACTACGTCATGATCCCGCGCACCACCTTCTGCCAGCCGCAGATCGCCAGCTTCGGCTACACCGAGGAACAGGCGAGGGAGCAGGGTTTCGACGTCCAGGTGGCCCAGTTCCCGTTCACGGCGAACGCCAAGGCTCATGGCCTGGGTGATGCGACCGGCTTCGTGAAGCTCATCAGTGACGCCAAGTACGGCGAGCTCATAGGCGCTCACCTCATCGGCCCGGACGTCACCGAGCTGCTCCCCGAACTGACGCTGGCCCAGCAGTGGGACCTCACCGTCCATGAGGTCGCCCGCAACGTCCACGCCCACCCCACCCTCGGCGAGGCGGTCAAGGAAGCCGTCCACGGCCTCGCGGGCCACATGATCAACATGTAGCAGGCGCTGCCCTCTCGAAATGCGACGTGAGTATGGGCTGGGTGGTCTGCCGCGTTACCGACCTGTGCGCGAGGCAGTTCCGTGGCGTCAGAGGATCCTGTGGCATCAAAGGACGACCTCGTCGCCAACGTCGCCAACGTCGCCAACGTCGTCGCGGAGGAGCTACGCACGCAGGCGGCGAGGTACGGCACTCTGCGGCCCGGCCGCCCGGCCGCCCAGCCGCCCGGGACTCGAGGATCTCGTTCGCGACTATCTGTCGCCCGAGCACCGGGACCAGCGCGGCGTCGGATGTCCCTCCGCCGCCCTGCTCGACGACATCGACCGCTGCGCGGACGCGACCAAGCAGGCCTGGGTCGCTGCAACTGTCCCGCGCCGCCTTCGACTCGAAGCTCGCCGTTGAGGTCCTCGAGAAGGGCATCGAGAACGCCCTCGCGTTAATGTGCTGAGCAGTGCGGGATCAGGCCGGATCGACGAATATGTCGAGCGCGAGATCACCCTCGAAGCCGGCAGGGCTGTAGACGGACAGGTCGGTGACGCCCTCGTCCGACAGGACCTCGTCGTCGATGAACAGGTTGGCGGTGCACTTCCGCGCGTCACGCGTGAGGATGGCGTACGCGGCGTCAGCCATGATCCGCGGACTACGGGCTTGTCCGGCGCCGCCGACCACGTTGCGCACGGCGGCCGTGTCGATCAGGGTCCGCGGCCACAACGAGTTGGCGGCGATGCCGTCGGCGGCGAGCTCCTCGGCGAGCCCGATGGTGCACAGACTCATGCCGTACTTCGACAGCGTGTAACCGAGATGCTTCCCCACCCAGTGCGGCGCGAGGTTCAACGGCGGGGAGAGCGTGAGGATGTGCGGTTTGCCCGCCTTGCGCAGGTGCGGGATAGCGGCCTTGCTCAGCAGGAACGTGCCACGCGTGTTGATGTCCTGCATCAGGTCGTACCGCTTCATCTCCAGCTGCTCCGACGACGACAGGTCGATCGCGCTGGCGTTGTTCACCACGATGTCGATGCCACCGAAGGCGCTGACCGCCGCGTTGACAGCGGTGCGCACATCGTCCTCGTCGCGGACGTCACCGACGACGGCCAGCCCCTTGCCGCCCGCGCGCTCAATCTCGTCAACGGCGGTGTGGACCGTGCCTTCGAGCTTCGGATGCGGCACGGCGGTCTTGGCGAGCATCACCACGTTCGCACCGTCGCGGGCCGCGCGCAGAGCGATGGCGAGTCCGATGCCGCGGCTGCCTCCCGACATCAGGATGGTCTTGTCGGCCAGCGTCTGTGTCATGGTCGAACCTCCAAAATAGATTGCCGAGCTAATGGTACGTGATGCTAATGGTATCTTCCCCGTATGACTTCCACTCCCACACGCCAGATCGACCGGCTCTACCACGAGCTCCTCGCCCCCAAAGAGACACAGTCCGTTCGCGCTGCCGTGCGCCGGATCGCAGAGCACGAAGTGGCTCCGCACGCCGTGGCGATCGCGGGGGGCGACGAGCGCACGGACGGCTTCCCCCGGCATGTGTTTGACGGGCTTGCGTCGGCGAGGGTCTTCCGGATCCCCTTCCCCAGCGAGGTCGGCGGCGACGGTCTGACCCACCCGGCGACCGCCACCGCCGCGGCCATCGAGGAACTGGCCTACTACTCCAGCAGCGTCGCGGCCGTCTTCGATGTGCACTGCATCCTGGCGGGCAACGCCCTGCGGCAGGGCACCGAGGAGCAGCAGCAGCGATGGCTGCGAAAGGTCGCGGAGGGCTCAGTGGTCGGCGCGTTCGCCACCACCGAGCCGAACGCCTCAAGTGACCTGTCCCCGCAGGCGGTTCAGACCGAGGCGATACGCACCGAGGCCGGCTGGGTGCTGAACGGCCACAAGCGGTGGATCTCCAACTCGCCCGTCGCCGGGTTCGTGGTGGTTCTCGCCCGCACCGGCACCCGGCTGAGCATGTTCATCGTCGACACGGCACTTCCCGGAGTGGAAGTCGGCCTTCCCGACCGCAAGATGGGCAACCGCGGCCAGCTCACCGCGGACATCCGCTTCACGGATGTGCACCTGACCGACGACGACCTCCTCGGTGGCGCCGAGGGACACGGACTGCGCCATGCGCTGTCCACTCTGACCTACGGCCGGATCGGCATCGCGGCTGCCGGGGTCGGCATGGCGCAGGCCGCCTTCGACCACACCGTGGCCCACCTGTCGACGCGACACACCTTCGGCAAGCCGGTGGCCGCCAACCAGCACTGGCAGTTCCTGCTCGCCGAACGGGCCACCGAGATCGAGAACGCCCGCACCCTCTGCACCAAGGCCGCCCTGCGCCTGGACGCGGGCAACCCGTCCCCGGAGCCCGAGGCCGCGATGGCGAAGTACTACGCCACCAAGCTGTCGGTGGACATGGCGCGCGACGCCGTCCAGGCCTTCGGAGGCCTCGGCTTCGCGCGCGAACTGGGTGCCGACGGCAGCCCCGGCCCCGTCGAGGCGATCTACCGGGACAGCAAGATCGGCGAGATCTATGAGGGCACCAACGAGATCCAGAAGTGGGTCATAGCCCGGCAGATCTTCGGTCGGGCCATCGTCGGCTGACCACCCAGGACGCACCGGCCGTAAGCCGGCGGACGGTGGGGAATCCCGCCGGCCTGCAGCGGTCCTGGCGCCTCGGGCTTTCTCGTACGATGGACAGGACCATACGTACGACTAACCATGGGCGGGATAAACGATGTCCGAGGCTCCGCTGGTACCGGGGACAGTGGCCGAACACACCATCTGCCTGCTGGTCAAACTCGGGCAGGTGGCGTTCAGGATCGCCGAGGACGGCATCGGCGGGACCGGCCTGCGAGTGCGGCATTACAGCGTCCTGCAGGCTTTGGCGGACAACGGTGCCATGCCGCAACTGGCACTTGGCTCGTTCCTGCGCATCGACCCCGCGACGATGGTGACGAGTCTCGACGACCTGGAGCGCGCCGGATACGCGGAGCGGACACGAGATCCGCAGGATCGTCGCCGCTACGCCGTGGACATCACCGCCGAAGGGCGCAAGGTCCTGGCCCGCCTCAACCGCACACTCGTCGATCTCGACGGCGAAATCCTCGCAGACCTGGGCACCACGGAACGACAGTCGCTTCACGTCCTGCTGGACAGTCTCGCGGGAAGTCCCGCTCTGACCTCCCTGTTCGACACCGTCCGGGAGCAGAACGGTGGGAAACGGGCTTAACGGCTCTAGGGGATCGCCCCGGGGTATAGCGCTATGCCCCGGTTCTGGCGAAGTCGGCTTGCCGGGCCGCATGCCATCCGGCGGTCTTCGGCGGCCTCGTTGTGGTGGGCAGGGGGCGCCCTGTTCGTAGGCCATGCGTCAATTGGGTCGAGCATGGGGCAACACCCGAGTCGCTGACCGTGATCGAGGTGCTCGTTCCCGGCAGGTTCGTCACCGCGTTCGCCGAGCGGTTTGTGTGGTGGTGCTCGGAGGGTTGGGCGACCGGGCTCCACGAAAAGTGCGCCGGTAGGCAAGTGGTGAGACGCCGATGGCGGCGTACAGGTGTTCTCGTAGTGACGTGCCGCCGGCGAAGCCGACCTGGCCGGCGATCTCGTCCACCGGGAGGTCAGTGGTTTCCAGGAGGTGCCGTGCGCGCTCGACGCGCTGTTGGATCAGCCACCGTCCCGGGCTCATGCCTACCTCTTCGGTGAAACGGCGGGCGAAGGTGCGCAGGCTCATGTGGGAGCGCTCGGCGAGGTCCGCCAGGGTCATCGGCTCGTGGAGGTTCTCCAGCGCCCAATGACGCACGGTGGCCGTCCCTCTGGCCTTGGTTTCCGGCACCGGGTGCCGGATGTACTGTGCCTGCCCGCCGTCGCGCCATGGGGGGACGACGCACATGCGGGCCACCTGGTTGGCGACTTCGCTGCCGTGGTCCTTGCGGATGATGTGCAGGCAGACATCGAGCCCGGAGGCGGCACCGGCCGAGGTCAGCACGTCCCCGTCGTCGATGAACAGGACGTCGGGATTCAGAGCCACCTGGGGGAACCATAAGCGGAACAGGTCCGCGACCACCCAGTGAGTGGTGGCCGGCCGGCCGTCGAGGAGTCCCGCGGCGGCGAGAATGAAGGCACCGGTGCAGATCGACACGAGGCGCGTGCCGGGGGCGACGGACCCGAGCGCCTCCACCACGGCCGGCGACACTTCCTGCGTGACGGCGGTGGTGACGAAGGGCGGGATGACCACGGTGTCGGCGGTGCGCAGTGCCTCCGGACCGTGTTCGACGGTGATCGAGAAGTCGGAGTGGGTGCGGACCGGGCCGCCGTCGATGCTGCAGGTGAGGACCGCGTAGCGACCGTCCGCTGCCTAACCGCGTACAACAAGAAGCTCGTCACGGGCTACGTCGACCAGCTCCTGGTCCGCAAGGACCTCGCCGCCGTCGACACCTACCTGGGCCCCGAATACCACGAGCACGACCCGGGCATCCCCGGCGGAGTGCCGGGCGTGAAGACCGGGCTGGGCGCCTACTTCGAACAGTTCCCGCAGCTGAGCGTGGCGCCGAAGCGGGTCATCGCGGAGGGCGACCTGGTGGCCGTTCACAGCCACTACGTCGACGCGCCGGGCGAGCGCGGCCGTGCGGTCATCGACCTCTTCCGGGTGCGGGACGGCAAGATCGTCGAGCACTGGTCCGCCTCGCAGGACGTGCCGGAGACCTCCGCCAACGCCAACACGATGTTCTGACGGCCGCCGGGTCCTGGTGAATTCAGAGATGGGAGGTGCGTGACCGCCTTGTGGTACGCCGTGTTCGTGACGCCCGCGATCTCGCAGAGCAGCGGCCCCTGAAGCTTCCCAACAGGAACCCGATGGTGTGGTCACTCATGGCACGACCCTGATTTACGGCGAGCACGACGCCGTCCTCGTCGCCCCACCCTTCACCACCGACACCACCCGCGAGGTGCTCGCCTGGGTGGAGAAGACCGGAGCCGGGTCTCACGGAGATCTATGTCACGCACGGCCACGGCGACCACTGGCTCGGGGCTCCCGTCCTGCTCGAACGGTTTCCTGGCGCCGCTGTCCGTGCGACATCCGGGACCAAGGCCCACATGGCAGGCCTGGCCACTCGGGAGTCCCGTGCAGAGGTCTGGGACGCGCTGTTTCCTGGCCGGATCCCGACAACCCCCGTCGACGTGCAGGTCGTCGGCGAGGAGGGACTGAGTCTGGAGGGGCACGCGCTCATCCCCGTCGAGGGGGGGTGACGTCGTCTACAACGGCGTGCACCTCTCGCTCGCGGAATCCGAGGGTGGTGGCCGCGACGCGTGGCGAAGGGCTCTCCGCCAAGTGAAGGCGCTCGGAGTGGAGTTCGTGGTGGCCGGCCACCAAGACCCGGCCCGTCCGGACGACGCGGCCCACATCGGCCGCACGCGGCGCTACCTCGACGCCGTGGACCGGCAACTGAAGAGCTCCACCACAACGATGGAGTTCTTCGATGGGATGACGAGTCTCCACCCCGAGTGCATCAACCCGGGCGTGCTGTGGTCCGGAGCCCTCACGCTTTTGTCCGGCGACTAGGTTCAGCAGTGCTGATACCCCAGTCCCTCACCTGCTCGGCCAACCGTTCCTGCCCAGGAGGTCGAAGACGCGCGTTGTCCCTCTACTTCGCCAACGATCGACACGATGGGGCTGTGACGGCTGGGCGGGATGTGCCACGGACCGCCAGACGGCACCGTCGCGCACCATGCACACGATGCGGGACGGAAAATGGCGTCGACGGCAGGGGCCGCCGGCGGCAGGATCCGCGGCTCAGGCCACAGGCACGGCGGGCTGGATGACGAGGGAGGCGTCACCGCCCTGTACGACGTTTCGGATGCCGGCGGAGGCCTCGTGGGGCACTCCGAGCGGGAGGGCGCTGACGTCGGACAGGTGTGCGAACTGCTTCGAGGTGAGTTGGACGTCCAGCGCACCCAGGTAGTCGTCGAGTTGCGCGAGATTGCGCGGGCCGATGATCGGGACGAACGAGGTGGACGCCTGGGCAGCACGCTCACGGACCCAGGCAACCGACACCTGGGCGGGCGTGGCGCCGGTCTCTTCGGCGATGGCCAGGATGGTGTCGATGACGGCGGTCTTCTGTTCGGTGCTCTCGGTGTGGATGACCGCCTTGAGATCGGTCAGCCGGCCCTCGCTACTGCGGCGGTACTTGCCGGTGAGCAGTCCGCCGCCGAGCGGGGACCACAGAGCGGCACCGAGTCCCAGGCTCTCGGCCATCGGCAGCAGCTCGCGGTCGGCGGTGCGCTCGACGAGGCTGTACTCGATTTGGATGCCCGTGACCGGCGCCCAGTTCTTCAGGTCCGCGAGGGTGGCGGCGCGGGAGACCCGCCATGCGGGGAAGTTGGACAGGGCGGCGTGGAGGATCTTGCCGGAGCTGACCAGGTCGTCGAGCCCGCGCAGGATCTCTTCCATGGGCGTGAGGTCGTCGGGGAAGTGGACCCAATACAGGTCGATGTAGTCGGTCCCGAGGCGCTTCAGGCTCGCCTCCAGCGAAGCGACCATGTTCTTGCGGCTGTTGCCCGTCCTGGAGATGCCGGGCTGTGGGCCGGCCCCGTTGGTGAACTTGGTGGCCAGGACGAAGTGGTCCCGGTCGGCGGCGACGAACTTCCCCACCAGTTCCTCCGACTCACCGAACTGGTAGCCGTCCGCGGTATCGAGAAACGTTCCGCCGGCCTCGGCGAACCTGTCGAACATCCGGCGCGCCTCGTCCGGCTCCGCACCGGCACCCCAGCCGGTGCCGAAGTTCCCCGTGCCAAGTGCGTACTCGGAAACGCGCAGTCCTGTCCGTCGTCCGAAGGTCGTGTAACGCATCAGGTCTCCTTGGTGCTGTGTTCGCATCGATGGTTGGTGGGTGGCGGCGGGCGATGCGGGTCAGGACGAAGGCTGCCCGACGAGGTGACCGGGGAGCGTCGAGCAGGTCCTGAACGGGTGTGCCGCCGACGACCCACCTATCCGCGTGCGGCGCGCTGCCGGGCGCGGCTAAGTAAGACGATCGGTCTACTTAGTGCCCCACCGTAGCTGTCCCAACGGCCTATGTAAAACGATCGGTATCCTTAAGGCTGTGACCGAAAACCAGCCTGTACATCGGCGTCGTGGGCGTGGTGCCCGGGAGCGGATCCTCAAGGCGGCGACCGAGCTGTTCACGGCGCAGGGGATCAACGCGACCGGGATGGACCAGCTGTCGACGGTCGCCGAGGTGTCGAAACGCACTCTCTACACGCACTTCCCCAGTAAGGACGAGCTGGTAGGGGCATACCTGCGGTCCCTGGGCGACGACCTCCTCCCCGTCCCCCCGCCGTCCGCCCCACCGACCTCGAGCCCGCGTGAGCAATTGCTCGCCGTCTTCGACTGGAAGCCGCCGGAAACCACCGCTCCGTTCCGGGGGTGCCCGTTCCTGAACGTCAGCGTTGAAGTACCCGACCCTGGGCATTCCGCCCACCAACTGGCCGCGGCGTACAAGGGCGAGTTCGCCCGCCGCCTCTCGGACATCGCACGGCAGGCCGGGGCCGCGGATCCGGAAACCCTCGGTGAGCAACTGGCACTGCTCTTCGACGGCGCGGCCGCACGCGGCACCGCCCTCAACAGCAGCCACACCGCCGCGTGCGCGCGATCCATCGCAGAGTCGTTGATCGACGCAGCCCTCGCCGACGTCGGCAACCTCCCTGGAAATGCCGACGCAACCAGGTAGGGGTGTAGAGCTGGTCCCGTAGGTGACGCCGTTCCGGCAGTCAGCCGGTCACCGTCGCTGCCCTCAGCGAGCCATGTCCGCTCTGTTGCGGTGGACCGCATCTCGCGGCATTGGCGGAGTGTCGACTGCGGGCTGCCTCCGGCTGCAGCGGTCGAGGTACGGAGGAAGTCGCCCGAGGGGGAGCCCTGTCAGTGGTGAGGCCTATCGTGTGAGCGCCGTGTAGAGCGGTGAGGAATGGTTGAAGACTGTTGGGATGTGGCGAAGCGTGGAGTGGCCGTGTTTGCCGTGGAGACGGCGAATTTTTCCGCTCGGGGAACCTCCGGAGTCGGACCGGTACGGCTGGCCGCTGTTGTCTCCATTTACCGGGGTCGCTCCCGGGCGGTCTTTGGCTGACGAGCGGGCCCTTTCGCTGCTGGTCCTGCGTGGCGAATGGGGAATGGGCAAGTCTTTCGCGTTGGAACAGGAACATCGCGATCTTGAGACCGCAGGCCATGTGGTGCGACGGCTCAACCTCGGCAACTGCGGGACCGACGCGAGCCGCGCTGCGGCGAAACTCGGCGCGGTGTTCCAGCCGCCCGCGGAGGCGACCGAGTGGCATGTGCTTCTCGACGGCCTGGACGAGGGGCTGGACGATCTGCCGGATCTGGATCAGCTGATCGTCGAGCAGCTGGAGGATCTGGTGGACGAGGCCAGGAGGAGCTTGCGACTGCGCATCAGTTGCCGTTCGGCTCGGTGGCCGAGCGGGCTGGAGACGGACCTCAGGCGGTTCTGGCCGGCGGACGCCGTGGCGATGGTCGGTCTGGCGCCGCTGTCGCGGGATGACGTGGTCCTCGCCGCCGACACCGTGGGCCTCGAAGACCCCACAGCCTTCTGCAGGGCGGTTCAGCAGCGAGGTCTGGTGGCGCTGGCCACCCACCCGATGACCTTGCGGCAGATGCTGACGAGTTACACGGCGCGTGGAAGCCTGCCCGACTCGACCGCGGAGGCGTACCACGAGGCGTGCCTGCACCTGTGCAAGGAGATCCGTCGTCCCAAGCGCACGGAACTGCGGCGCACGCAGGCGACGTCCGAGACCCTCTTCGCAGCGGCGGCACGGGTTGCCGCAGCTCTGCAGTTCGGCCCGTACACCGCGCTCGTGGATGGAGGGTCTCCGTCGACGGAGACGGCCGTTGCCGACCTTGAGCTGTCCCGCTTGGCGTCGGGCAACGAGCCGGGACCTCTTGGGAGCCCGGTGCCCTGCACGATAAATGAGTTGAGTCAGCTCACCGAGTCGAGTCTGTTGCTTCCACTCGGCGACTATCGCTGGGCGTTCGTGCACAAGAGCTACCGGGAATTCCTAGCCGCCGAGTTCCTGCGTGCCCGTGAGATTCAGCCCGCGGTGGAACGAGAACTGTTGTGGATCGGCGACGGGCCGTCCCGGCACGTCCTGCCCGCCCATCAGGAGGTAGCTGCCTGGCGCAGCAACACGAGCACCACGGTGTTCGAGGACCTGCTCCGGGATGACCCGCTGGTTCTGCTCCTCGCCGACCTCCCTCGGCGCACGGAGCGCGACCGGGGCCGCGTCGTCGAGGCGCTTCTCGCCCTGCTCAAGAGCGATGACACCATCAGACTCGACAACACGACACTTCATCGCTTGGACCACCCCGAAATCGCGGACCAGCTGCGCCCGCACCTGAACGCCACCACAGAGGTGAATCTCCTCTTCGGCGCAGTTGGCATGGCCCGGGCTTGTCGGCGGCCCGAGCTGACGCCCGATCTGCTGGCGCTCGCCGAAGACCAGGACGCCTACACGGACGTCAGAGTCTCGGCCTTGCTCGGCATCACCGAGCCGCAAACCGAAGCTGTCGAGCGCATGCGGGCGCTGATGAACGACGACTCCCCGGAGGTCGTGGCGGCGGCGCTGCGACAATTGTGGCCGCACCACATCACGTTGACGGAGTTTCTCGGGCACGCGCGTGACCCGGAGCCGCACCTGATCGGCCGTGCCTACATGCTGCGCCAGGAAATCCCCGAGCTCATCCACGCGACGGACGTGGAAGAAGCCGTCAGCTGGGCCCGCAACACCTGCTGCGACACGACAGAGGGCGGAAGCACGACACTGGCTGTCGCAGTTCTTGCCCGCGCCGTCAGCCTCGCCGGCCAGTCATCAACCCCTGACGCCTTGCTGTCCGAGGTCGCGGAAGCTCTGGTGGGTCTCGCCGACCGCCATGAACTCCTTCTGCGCCAGCACGTACATACCCCGTTGCAGGATCTGGCAGCTGCGCTCGGCAAGGACCTCGAGGTCCGCCGCACCCTTGCTTCCGTGCTGATGACTCGGGTTACCGACGAGCAACTTTTCGCGCTGCACACGGGACGACTCACCAGGGCCTTGCTTCCTCGGGAAGACGCCCTGTACTGGATGGAGCATTGGGACCTGCTGTCCGGGATCGACGAGAGGCTCGCACGCCTGGCCGTTGCCTTCCCGCCACCTGAAGACCAAGCCGACCTGGACCGGGCCCGAGCAGCCCGCGCTTCCCACCCGAGTCTGCACGTGGCCACGGCCTTTTGGGACAATCCGCCAGAAGAGGCCTCGTGGGAGCGAGAGCAACGCGAGCTGGAAGAGGCCGAGCGTCGGCGGAACACCTATGACGAAGCCGCCCTGCGTAAGGCACTCGCTGGTGTCCTTGCCGCAGGGCCCGACGAGGTACGGAGTGCTTGGGGGCGGGATGTCGCCGAACTTCACCGCACAGCAGACGGCTCGTCTCCCAAGTGGGACAACTCGTGGCTCATGGCGGTGACCAAGGCACCCTCTCGGCCGTCGGCGGGCACGGAGCTGGACAGCCTTCTCCTGCAGGCCGCCCACTATGTGCTGTGTGTTGTTCAACCGTTGAGTGCCGAGAGACTGATTCCCCATGGAGCCCTCGGCTTTGCGAATGCCCCCGAACTCGCGGCACTAGGTCTCCTCGACTCCCTCCCCGCCATCCCTGCCGAGCCCGGCCGGTGGGCCGGATGGGCCGTCGCCCTCTCCAGCCTTCACGCCGATGGTGACGCCCAGGAGATGCAACAGCGGCTGCTTCTCGTGTGCACGAGCAGGGCCGAGGGCGAGCTTGCCCGGCTGATGACGGAGGTCCTTGACGGCGTCCGCGACGATGTTGTCCGGACCATCGCCCGTGCGTCTGCGGAGCTACCGCAGGACGAGATTCGCCACGCCCTGCGGACCTGGGCCGCTCACGAAGACCGCCGACCGGAGCAATGGCAGGGCGTTCTGAGCGAACTCGCGGTCCGAGGGGACACGAACGCATCGGTCCAGCTGGCTGCCGTACTGACCGACGATCCATCGGACCACGCACCACAGTCACCAGAACACGTGCGCTGGATGCTGGCAGCAGTTGCCCTTCTGCATCTCACAGTCCTTCCGGCCTTCTGGCCACTCATCAGGCGCCGACTCGACACCCCGGCCACCCTTGAGGCGTACCTGCAAGCGCTGACACGCCTGCCCGCTCCGCCGGGAAGCTGGCCCTCAGCCGCCGGCCTGCTGCCGGAAAGCAGCCTCGCGGACTTGTATCGGCTGCTCGTGAACCACATAGGCATCGACGACGTGGCCAATGCTCCCCTGCACTCCGGTTTCGTCGGCGACGACGACCGGCTGCTCGAGATGGCTCGCTCCTTGCCCAATATCCTCGCCCACAAGGGCACCCTGGAGGCTGCCGCCGAACTGCGGTCTCTTGCTGACGAATACCCGGCCATCTGGCGGCTGCGTGTCGAGGCCCGCACTACCACGCTTGCTGCGGCCGCCCGATACGCCGTGCCGGTCGAATCCGAGCACTTGATCCGACTCGCCGACACCGCTCGACTCCGCTGGATCGCGGACGAGAGACACCTCCAGGACATCGTCCTGGAGTCACTCGAACGCTTCGCCCAGGCACTGCACCGCCCCAACGGGCTCATCACGGCGCTGTGGAACCGAGACCAAGCCGGAGTAAACCACTCTGAATGGTGGCCGTGTTGGGAAGAGGACTTCAGCGACGTCGTCGCTACCTTCCTCCTGCACGACATCGGTGGCCACCGAGTCGTCGTCAACCGAGAGGTCCAGGTCCGCAGACCGGGCTTCCCGGGCCTGCGCACCGACATCCAGATCGAAGTGCCCACCCAAGAAGGGGCCGGGAACGACCCCATCAAGGTAGTCATCGAATGCAAGGGCTGCTGGAACGCATCGCTCGATACGGCCTTGGATCAGCAACTCGTAGCCGAGTACCTCCAAACCCCCAGGACTGCTGGGATTTTCCTCACGGCCTACTTCCACTGCGATCGCTGGGGTCACTCAAAGCAGCGGAAGTGTCCGGCCCGCGCCCACAGTTTCGCCGAAGTGAGGTTGCACCAGGAGAGGGAGGCGGAGACGCAGCGACAGATGAAGGGCGTGTCGGTTGTCGCGGTGACCCTTGACTGCGGCCTCCCCGCCAGGGGCGATGAATGGCGTACGGCAGCATTGGCCCCTGCTCGGTCTGTTGAGGAGCTTCAAGAAGGTGAGCAGCGCCCCTGAGTAGCCTGCAGCGGCTGGCGACGCGCCCCGTGCCGACTGCGCCAGGCGGTCGGCCGTGTGTAGGGCCCGGTGACCTTGGACTGCCGGTGCTGAACAGTGCGGTGGTGGCGGAGCGGATTTCGTCGACAACCGGAAGCGTCCCGGACGATCAGCTTCCCAGCGTCGTGCGACTGGACGATATTTGACGAGATACGCTTCGGTCGCGTGACCATAGGGGCGTATTTCGGTGGGGTCCGTGCAGTCAGTGACGACGGCGATGTAGGACGCGAACACCGATTTTCGAACCCGGGCGATGAACCGAACTGGGGTATCGCCGAGGTAAGCCCAAGAGGGGCCATGCGATGATCTTGAACCGCTGAGAGCCTGGGTTCAGCTACGGCGGTGGGCGACTGGGTCACGCTCGGCGACGTGCTGGCCGACGGCGTCGACGTCGGTTCGGGCGTACCTCTCCAACGACCGTACGTAGGCGTGCCGGGAGCGGGCGAGCAGCATCGGCGTTGGCTCGTGCGCAGTGGGCGGGCCTGTCAGAGCGTAGGGAGCTACCGGGCAGACGATCACTGTCAGGTGATCACACCGCCGAACAGGACGAACACCCCACCCGCCGCTCGCACCGCCCCGGCCTACGAGCTCAGGGTGGGATCAGCTCGTCGTAGTCACCCTCACTCCGGTCGGTCCGGTACGGAGAGCTGCTGGGACATGGAGCTGGGGCTGCTGTGCGTCTGGATGAGGTGTGCGGACGTGGCGTCGTCGCAGCGGGTGTGGACGACTACGCCTGCTGGTTGGCGAGGCCGAGGTACTTGCCCAGGTTCCGCTGCCACTCCTCGACGCCCAGTTCGGTGATGAGTTTGCCGACTCCGGAAAGCCGCGCCTGGAAGCCGGGCCAGGTCAGCGAGTTCAGGAATTCCCCATAGGCCGCGTGGACGTCGGCGTCCGGCGGCAGGGTCGCCCGGTTGATCTGGGCTTTGGCGGCGCCCAGCACGGTCTTGTCGAAGGACGCGAGCCGTTCAGCCATGCCCTCGACGAAGCTGTCCAGCTCGGCGTCCGGCAGGGCACGGGTGATCCAGCCGTAGCGCTCGGCCAGGTCGGCATCGTAGTCGTCACTGCCGAGGATGGCTTCCAGGGCGCGGTCGCGACCGATCAGCCGAGGCAGCCGTTCACTGCCGCCACCGCCAGGCAGCAGGCCACTGGCGACCTCCGGCTGGCCGAACAGTGCCTGCTCGCGGCTGGCATAGCGCAGATCGCAGGCAAGCGCCAACTCGTTCCCGCCGCCCCGGGTCCGCCCACGGATGGCCGCAATGCTGATGAACGGGGCCTTCGTCAGCCGCATCAGGACGTCGACGGCGGGCGGCACCTCCCCCTCGGCCGGCGGCTCGGCAAAGCCGTCGGCGGCCGAGGCAAGGTCGAAGTGGTTGATGAAGTAGCCGGGTGTACTGCTGGTGAAGATGGCGACGTGGACATCCGGGTCCTCGCTCATCTCCGTGATGACATCCCGCAGCCGGACAAAGGTCTCCGGGACCATCAAGTTCACCGGCGGGTTCGAGAATGTGATCTTGCGAATCCGGGGGGTCAGGCTCTCGACGCTGATCGTGCTGGGCTGCGTCATCGTGTACTCCGTAAGTGTGGTGTGCCACGGGGGCGTGGCGACATGGTGGTCCGCCGGTCAGGGCGGCTGCCGGTCCGGTCGCAACTTGCGGACCCGGCCGCCGAGGGGGCGAGCGGGATGAGTGCGTGCAACGTGCCGGTGGGCGGCGGCGCCCGCGATGAGCAATCCGGGGATTCTGTCGCCGCGTCCGGGTGTGGCTTCGGTGCAGTCGAGTGAGGCGTGAGTGCGGTCACGACAGCCGGGCGACAGCGCACCCCGCCTGGATCACGCGGGATGCGTCTGCCTCGACCAGCCGCTCCGGCGGCCGGGGTCCGGCCTGTCGGATTCTCGCGCAGCTGGTCGAGCCGGCGAAAGTCGGCGACGATCCGTCGGCCGGACTGTCTTCCGTTTCGACCACGGGGGCGTAGAGGACTCCATGGCCTGGGAAGGTGTGCCTGTCTCATTCTGGCGATCCGATGAGAAGAGCCGCCGATCGTCACGGACCAGGCGTCAGCGACTAGAGCGAAGCCCTGCGGGTGTTACTCGTCGAGGAACTGAATGGT
>NZ_JBSFUU010000104.1:0-30140 GCF_053591955.1 Streptomyces sp. NPDC002845
GGGCCGAAGTGTTCACGCTTCCGAGTCGGGCACCGCCACACATGGTCCACTCGTCGGTCCGCCCACGCCACAGGCCGGACTTCGCCAACAGCGTCAGAGGTACGGCGGCCGGCCGGTGACGTCGTGGACAGGGACTGGGAGAGGGACGGGTACTCGTGACGAGGCGCTACCAAGCCCGACCGGACCGAAGTGCTACTCGGCCCGTGAACCGCCCTAACCCGTCACCTCACTCACCCTCCACCGCTGATTGGACCCGGAGTTCGGCCACCACACCCCGACCATGGCCCCGTCGTTCGTGGACTGGCCGAAGACGTCCGGGAGTTGGCCGGTGGCGGCGTTGACGAGGGTCCAGGTGCCGTCGCCGGTCGTCGACATGATCCACTGGGCGGCGCCGTCGCGGCGGCCCTCGTCGGGCTCGGCCACCAGGGCACCGTCACGGATGGCCAGGCGCTTTCCCTCCCCGGTGTTGGTGAACACATACCGCTTCCGGTTGTCGGCGCCGGGGGTGTCGCAGCTGATCTGGGCCAGACGCCACTGCTGACGGCTGGGGTCGGCCGTGTCGGTGTTCCTGATGACGAGGCCGGTGCCGTTGTCGGCGATGGCGAGGTCCTTGCCGCTCTGGACGCCGGTCAGGCGGTAGGTGTGGCCCTTTCGCAGTTCGGCCGCGTCCTTCGCGACGCCGGACACTCCCTTGACGAGGAAGGAGGTCACGGACTGGGCGGGCACGGTGAGGGTGGCCTGCTTGCCGGTGACGCGGACCGCCTTCTGCCGTACGAGCTTGCCGTCGGCGCTGGTCACCACCGGGGTGACGGTGGCGCGGGAGGAGAAGCGGGCGAACTTCGACAGGTCGAGCGTGACGTCGCGGGCCTCGGCGGTGCTGTTGACGTGGACGACGGTCGCCCGGTCGCCCCGCCGGGAGAGCGCGGCGGTGCTGGAGGTGCTGTCGGTCTTGATCAGCCGGTCGCCGGGCTTGATGTAGTGGGTGAAGTTGCGGGCGGTGTCGAACTTGGTGTTCGTGTAGATCGGGCAGGTCTCCAGGGTGTCCTGCGCCGTGCAGTCGAACGGGATCTGGATCTCGCCCCAGTTGCCGCCCTTCGCGGACTCGCCGCCGGGCTTCATGTTGTCGTAGTCCTCTACGGGCTGCCAGAACACCCAGGCGCGGGGCTCCAGTTCACGCAGGTCGTCGACCATGCGCTGGGCCAGGCCGAGGCCGGGCCGCATGTCGGTGAAGCTCTGGCCGTCGCCCCAGTCGCCCTCGACCTCGCTCATCCACAGCGGCTTGTCGGCGGCCTTGGCCAGGTCGCGGACGGTGGTGCGCTGGCCGGTGCCGTAGGTGTGGACGTTCATCCGGCCGACGAGGTCGCGCACTTCCTGGGGGTAGGAGTTCCAGTTCGTGGCGAAGAGGCCCGGGTTGGTCTCGTCCATCGCGGAGATCTCCGCGTCGGTCCGGGACTTCTCCAGGGCCGGGGCCAGCGCGCGGATGACCTTCTGCTGGAGTTCGGGACCGATGTGGGCCCCTTCCTGTCGGCCGCCGGTCGGCTGTCCGTCCGGCCCGAGCCGGGTGCCCCAGTAGCCGGTGTTCGGCTCGTTGAACGGGTCCAGGGTGTCGACCTCGATGCCGTGCGCCTTCTCCAGCCGCTCGGTGGCGCCCGCCAGGTAGGCGGCGAAGTCGTCGACGGACTCGGTCCTGAGCTGGTCGGCGTTCGCGTCGAAGCCGCCGGAGACGTAGCCGCTGGCCGTCATGAACCAGGGCGGCGAGTTGCTGAACGTCTCCCAGTGGTCGATGTCGTTCTTGATGCGGTCCACCCACCAGCGCTGGGTGGCGTCGGCGTTCTCGTTCCAGTCGGCGGGGTCCTCGGCGTCCCACCAGTCGGTGTCCTCGCGGGTGGTGCCCTCCGGGGCCTTCCACCAGCCCTCGACCGCTCCTCCGGGGCGGAGGTAGTCCTCGACGTCCGGGGCGTTGCCGCCGCCGATGTTGTAGCGGGCGATGTTCAGGGCGAGGCCGTCGTCGCCGAAGAGGAGTCGGGCCAGCTTCTCGCGTATCTCGTCGGGGTAGCCGCCGGTGGCGTTGGCGAACCAGACCAGGCTGGTGCCCCAGCCCTGGAACCGCTCCTGCTTGTAGGAGGGGTCGGGCCGGACGGTGACCGACGCGTTGGCGGTCGTGGCGGCCGTGGCGGTCGTCGTTTCGGCGTGCGCGGCCGGCAGTGCGGTGGTGGCCAGAACGGTCCCGGTCGCGAGGGCGGTGATGCCGATGGCCCCCAGGAGCCTTCTCTTGCGGGTGCGGTGTGCCATCTCCGAGTACTCCAACTCTTCTGCGTGCCACGCGTCCCGGCGTGACACAGAGATCGAGGGCCGCTTGATGCGTTTCCGGCTGGATGTTTACGTAAACATTCGGTGGCGTGATGTCTACACTGTCCGAATCTCGACGGTCAAGGAGTCGTCCAGGACCGAAAGTTGTGCGGCCAGAGGGCTGAGGGATAGGGATAGGGATAGGAGGCTGGGGGCAGGGTGGACACACCTGACAGGGACAGCGCGCCGTTGGATACGCGCCAGACGGTGGATACGCGCCAGACCGTGGACGTGCGTCAGACGGGCGGCCGTACGAGAAAGCGCGCCGCCCGCCCCCGGCAGGGCGCCTCCATGGCCGACGTCGCCCGCCTCGTCGGTGTCTCCTCCCAGACGGTCTCCCGTGTCTCCAACGGCTTCCCCGGGGTGACCGAGGAGACCCGCCGTCAGGTCCTGGCCGCGATGCGGGAGTTGGGCTACCGGCCCAACAGCGCCGCACGGGCGCTCAGACGGGGCGAGTTCCGCACCCTCGGCGTGATCACCTTCTCCCTCTCCACCATGGGGAACATCCGCACGCTGGAGGCGATCGCCACATCCGCCGCCGAGCAGGGGTACGCCGTCACGCTCCTCCCCGTCGCCGTCCCCACCCAGGACGAGGTGAACGGCGCCTTCTCCCGCCTGGGCGAGCTTGCCGTGGACGCCGTCATCGTCATCATGGAGATCCATCTGCTCGACGCGGCGACCGTCTCGCTGCCGCCCGGCGTCCAGGTCGTGGTGGCCGACTCGGACGCCGGCGACCGCTACACCGTCGTCGACACCGACCAGGCGGGCGGGGCCCGTGACGCCGTACGGCATCTGCTGGACCTCGGCCATGACACGGTGTGGCACCTGGCCGGACCCGAGGACTCCTTCGCCGCCCAGCGCCGTACCAACGCGTGGCGCACCACCCTCACCGAGGCGGGCCGCGTCCCACCGCCCCTGGTACGCGGCGACTGGTCGGCGGAATCCGGCTACCGGGCCGGGCTCCGGCTCGCCGGCCGGCAGGACTGCACGGCGGTCTTCGCCGCCAACGACCAGATGGCACTGGGCCTGCTGCGCGCCCTGCACGAACGCGGCCGGAAAGTCCCCGACGACGTCAGCGTCATCGGCTTCGACGACATCCCCGAGGCCGCGTCCTTCCTGCCTCCCCTCACCACCATCCACCAGGACTTCGCCGAAGTGGGACGACGCTGCGTCGAGGGAGTCCTCAGCAAGATGCGCCAGGACACGACGGAACACGGCACCACCCTTGTCCCGACGCGGCTCGTGTTGCGCCAGAGCACGGCACCGCCGCCTCGCGGCTGCTGACGTGGGACCCGTATACGTGCCCACACCCCTACTCGTACCCGTACCCGATGATCCGGCCCGACCAGACCGACCCGCTAGCATCAGCGCATGCGCTTACGTCGGAGCCATGACAACCTCACGACCCTGCCACGCGATCCGCGAGCCGACGACTATCCGATGCCCTCCGTTCCGTACGGGTGGTACGCCGTGCTCCGCAGCGGCGAGCTGCGCCCGGGGAAGGTCGTCAGCCTGCACTACTTCGGACGGGCGCTCGTCGCGTTCCGCGGGGCCGACGGGCAGGCGGCCGTACGGGACGCGCACTGTCCCCACTACGGCGCGCATCTCGGCGCGGGCGGGAAGGTCGTGGACGGTGCGGTGGAGTGCCCGTTCCACGGCTGGCGGTTCGGTGCGGACGGCCGGTGCGTGAAGGCCCCGTTCGCGGCCCGCACCCCCAAGGTGTCCCTCGGCGGCTTCCCGGTCCGCGAACACAGCGGGCTCGTCTTCGTCCACACCGGCCCGGGCGAGCCGTCGTGGGAGGTGCCGGACATCCCGGAGACGGGGTCCAGGGACTTCGCCGAGCCGATCGACGACACCTGCCGCGCACGCATCCATGTCCAGGAGATGCGCGAGAACATCGTCGACGAGTCCCACTTCCACTTCATCCACGGCCAGAGCGAACCTCCCGTCCAGGACTGGCGGGCGGACGGTCCGTTCGCCGAGGTCCGCGGCCGGATCCGGCGGCGCGTTCTCGGCTGGGACATCGACAACACCTTCGACGCGTTCATGTACGGGCCGGGCGTCATGGTGGTCCGCGCCCACGGCCCCGTCCTCTCGGTGACCGCCGTCGCCCTCACCACCCCCGTCGACGACCGCACCAGCGAGCTGCGCATGCTGTACTACGTCCGCAAGTCGGCCCGGTTCCCGTTCCTGACGCCCGCGCTCAAGCTCGTCTTCCGCGCGGAGGCCCTCGCCGAGGTGCGCGAGGAGGTCCGGATCTGGGATCACAAGGTCCACCAGCCGCGCCCGGTCCTGCTTCCGCACGAGAAGGGCATCAAGGCGCTGCGCCGCTGGTACGCCCAGTTCTATCCGTCCGACGTTCCGGTCGCGCAGTCACGCGACCTCACCTCGCCCGACCTCACCTCGCGCACCGAGATCGGGACCGGCGGGCGGACGCCGTAACGGGCGCTCCGTCCCAAGGCAGTCCGTCGGATGAAGACAGCGTGGGCGAAGCCCCGGGCCGCCCTCACCGGCGGACGGCGGTGCTTTCGTTCTCCGGCTCGTCGGGGGTCGTACGTACGGCCGGCTCGGCGGCGCGGCGGGTGCGTACGGTGGTGACGACGCCGAGTGCAGCGATGCCCAGGCTGGCGAGCAGGACGACCGAGGTGGGGGCTTGCAGCATCGACAGGCCGGACCCCGTCAGCAGGACCGCGAGGACCCAGCGCAGTGCGGGGCCGGCGACCCGGGTGGAGACGACGGCGCCCAGGACGACACCGGGGATGGCGCCGATCAGCAGGGTCGCGGTGAGGCCCAACTGGGCGTCCCCGACCAGCAGGTGCCCCGCGGCCGCCGCGGCGACGACGGGGATGGCCTGCACGAGGTCGGTGCCCACGAGGTGGTTCGCCTTCAGGCGGGGGTGGGCCAGCATCAGCATGACGATGATCAGGGAGCCGGAGCCGACCGAGGTCATGCCGACGATGATCCCGCCGACCAGGCCGATCACCAGGGTCGCCACGGGGCGGACGGGTACGAACGCGTCCTCGGCGTCCTCGGCACCCGTACCACGGCGGCGGTCGAGCCACAGGCGGCTGAGCATGCCGGCGACGGCGAGCAGGAGGGCCCCGCCGATGACGTACTTGACCCGCTCCTGCAACTCCTCTCCGCTGCCGAGCATCTGAAGGAGGAGGGCGCCGCCGAACGCGGCCGGGACGGCGGTGGGCAGCAGCCAGCGCACGATGTCCCAGCGCACGGTGCCCGCGCGCTGGTGCACGAGCGCGCCGAACGGCTTCATGACCACGGACGTGACCAGGTCGCTGCCGATGGCCGCGGTGGGGTTCACGCCGAACACCATCACCATGATCGGGGTCAGCAGCGCTCCGCCGCCCATGCCCGTGAGTCCCACGGCGAGCCCCACGAACGCCCCCGCCACAATGACCGGTCCCGAGAAATCCATGCGGCAGACTGTATCCACCTTTCCTATGGGAAAGGTAGGGATCGCAGGGGGCTCAAGGAAATGTGTGGCAAATCGCACGTCCCACCCGGCGCCGACCGGCAACTCGGCACACCGTTACGGCCACGGCGCAAAGCAACCCGATGCAGGCCCGCGAGGACCGTGAAGGGGGTGTACGGACACTCAAGTGCCCGTACACCCCCTTCACCACTCCTCAGCCGCTGTCTTCACGGCCTACCGCGCGTCGAGCACCGTCCCCGTGAGCACCGGGCCCTCCTGCGGCTCCCAGTTCTCGTCCCAGGTGGACAGCTGGATCCGCAGGGACTCCTCCGGCTCGCTCACCCCGTCCACGGCGGTGGGTACGGTCACCTCGGTGGACAGCTCGCCCGCGGGGATCCAGACGGGCAGGTAGAACGACTCCACCTCGGACAGCGGTCGGGAGGGGCTCGGCGATTCACCGGCGTTCTCCTCGAACCAGTCGGGGTCGAGGTCCGTGGTGGACAGTTCGGCGCCGCCGTCGACCGGCAGGAAGGCGGTGTCGACCCAGATGCCCGTGTCGGCGGCCTCAGACAGCGTGATGCGCCAGGTCAGGCTCTCCCCTTCGGTGACCCGGTCCGCGACCGGCGTCACACCGAGCGTGGGCATCGGGTCGTCGTTCTCGACGTTCACGCCGCCGCGATGGGAGCCGACCACGGCGCCACGGACCGCCTTCACAAGCACGTCGTGCGACGTGCTGTAGTCGAAGCGGGTGTTGCCGTGCACCTCGACGGGCACCTCGATGCCGTTGCCGCCCGGACGCACCGTCACCACCCGGGACGCGGCCTCGCCCGTGAGGGGGTCGACGGTGAAGAGCCGGACCTGGCCGCTGCCGTGGCCGGAGACCCGCACCGGCACTCGGTACGTCCGTACTCCGGAGTCGCCCTCCTCGACCGTCAGCCGGCCGACGTCGACACGGGGCAGCGTGGCGGGGCGGACCGCCGCCATGCCGGGGCGCCAGCCCCAGGCGTCCATCAGCCATGCCTGCCCGGACTGGTTACGGGGGGTCAGTTCCAGCGCCTTCACCCGCTTCAGGTCCAGTCCGGCCCGGGCCGCGGCCGTCAGCGGTACGCGTACCTCCCGCGCCCAGTACGAGGAGGTCCGCTCGGCCCCCGGCAGTCCGTCGACGCGGACCCGGCCGAGCGTCGCCCGACGGCCCGTGGTGTCCGTGAGGGACACGTCCATGCGGGTGCCGGTGGTGTTCGGCGGCACGATGACCCGCAGGGCCAGCGCCTCGGCTCCGGCCACGGAGACCGGCCGCGCGGGCTGGACCCGTACCGCGGAACCCGGCGCCGACCAGTCCAGGGCCACGGCGTGGCGGCCCGGTTCCGGCGACGTCTCCCACTCGGCGAAGTGCGGTGACCGGCCGGCTCCGTCGGCGTCCAGGCAGGCGGTCGCCGGGTCGGGGTCCACCTGCGCGCACAGCCGGCCGCCGTCCACCGTCACCGACTCGTCCGGCAGGAACCCGGCGGTGCGCCTGGCCCCGACGGCGTGGGTGAGGACACGCGCCGGGCCCGCCGACGGCGCCCGCACGCCCGAGCCGTCCAGCAGCGGACGTACCCGGTCGTCGCCGGCGACGAACAGCCGGGCCGCGGCGGCGATGTACGTGGAACCGGCGGCCTGCTGCCGCTCGGCGGTCAGCCGGGTCGCGGTGCCCGGTGCGCAGACCGGGTCCGGGTCCTCCTCGTCGTTCCAGAAGTCGTCGAAGGACGGTGCCTCGGCCTGGCCCGGTGTCCACTCGCTGTTGAAGAAGTTGTGGTTGGCGCCCACCATGTAGACCGCGCTGTGCAGGGCGGCGCCACGGCTGACGCCGCGGGTGCCGTCCACGTAGATCTCACCCTGCAGATCGGCCACGTCGCCGTCGCAGCCGGGCAGGATCGTCATCGACGGCACCTCGGGAGCCGGGTTCTGCCCGAAGACGGTGGGGCCGATGAGGACGTTCCCGCGGATCTTCCAGCGCACCGGTCCCTGGTAACCGTCCTGGTCGGCGGGCGGCTCGGCAAGGCTGTCCATCGCGGCCCGGTTCACGCCCTCGCCGCCCCGCGAGTGTCCGACGAGGAGCACTCGGGACAGGTCGGCCCGTGAGGTGTTCCGTACGACCTCGGGTGCCGCGCCCCGCCCTGCGCCCGCCCAGTCGGCCCAGCGGGCGAGGTGCTGCCGTACCAGGGACGAGCGGGCCTGCGCGCCGCCGTCCTCCGCCAGGTAGTCCTGCCCGTTGATGCCGTTGGCGGAGATCGACACCGTCACATAGCCCTGGGACGCCAGCAGTTTCTGGTCGTGCAGGTAGCCGCGGTGGCTCGGTATCGGCTTCGAGCCGGTGGGGCAGGGCCACTCGCCGAGCATCTCGCCCTCGTCGCCCTCGCCGGTGAAGCAGGTGGCGTGACGGCCGTGCAGGAACAGGGCCAGCGGCCTGCGGCCCGGCGCTCCGGTCGGCGCCACCACCGCCGCGCGCATCTCCACCGGCGCGGGGAAGCCGGGCAGTTGCACCGACTTCAGCTCGTACTCACCGCTGACCGTCCGGTACGGGCCGGGAACACCGGGGTCCACGGGGCTGGCCGGCAGCGGGGCCGACGGCTTCACCGCCGCCGTGGAACGCCGCCTCTGCGCCCCGTCCTCCGTCTCATCCCGGTCCAGGCGGCGCCCACCGGCCCTCACCTGCAACTCCGTCACCGACCCGAGGTTTACGCCGTCGAGCTCAAGGCTGAAGGTCCGCTGGTCGTCCTCCGCCCTGGGCCGCCCGAGGAGCCGGTCTCCCGCATAGAACTCGACGGCGGCGTCCCCCATGGGCACCGGTGCGGTCGACTGCCAGGTCAAAGAATGTCGGTCTGCCCCCGTGCCGGTGATCCGCCAGCCCTCCGGAAGGCTGCCGTCAGGGTCGGCCGAGTCAGCCGAGTCGGACGAGTCAGCCGACTCGGCCGATGGCGCGGCGGGCGGTATGGGATCGGCGGCCGGTTGAGCCTGTGCCACCCCTGGTGACCCCACCACCACCGCGCATAACGCCGCAGCGGCGACCATCGTGCGCCGGACACGCTTCAACGCTCCTCCTCCGGTTGGCTCTTGCGCCCGGGCACCCCAGTCGTCCCAGGGTTCCCCGGCGCCTCTTGCATCCCCGAGAGGAGGATGCGAACCAAGGCCAGAGGGTTGCTCAGCGTTGAGTGCCTATGGCAGACGGAACGTCACCTTCGTACCGCCGACCCTCGGAACGTACGTCGGCTTCCCGTCCCATGGCGTGGCACGACGCAGCCGAGGCCGAGTGCAAGACCCGCTGCGGCAACACCCGGGCCTGCGAACTTGACCGGTGGAGGCATGGAGGAATTGGCAGATTTGACTCACTCGCGGCCTCCGTAAGGCCTGGTGACAGCCGTCAGAACTGATCCAAATCTGCCAATCGCCGGCCTGGGTGTCAGCCCCGGCCGCGACGGGGGTTGCTCAGAACCTGCGCGTCCGCCTCCGAGCGTCAGCCGGCGTCCGCCAGTCCCGTCGCCCGGCCCTCGTCGTCCCACCGGACCTCCAGGACGCGTTCGACGGCGTCGCGGTTGATGGGCCCGAACACGTGCGGGAACAAGGTGCTCTCGGGGACCCCGGGCGGCGGGGCGGGAGCAGCGGCCTCCCATACGCACCTCGCGGTGAGCCGGTGCTCGTCGAGGAGCAACGCCAGCAGGGGCCGGGGTCCGGTGCAGTAGAAGGCGTTGACGACGGCCAGCGTGGTCTGCTCGTCCGGGGAGCAGTGGACGAAACCCTCCTCGGCGAGGGAGGCGGGGGCGTACGGCTGGTCCGGGCCGGTGTTCCACTCGTCGAGCGGAACGATGTGATAAATCATGATCCGGTTATACCGCAGCCGTATGGTCAGGATCGGCGAGTGCGCCGGATGGCCGGGGCGAGGCGGACAACGCCGTTTCCCTGCCCAGTAGCCGTTGCCCCTGCCCCGTGGTCGCCCTTTCATCCGCCGTTCGGCCGAGACCATGTCGTCCGGGCGTTGTGAGTTGTGGCCGTTCGGCCGAGGCGGGGCTCCCCGTCGCGGCGGGAGAGTGAAGCCCGGCTTCCGCGAAGGCACGCGGAGGTGACGAACCTGGCGGGACGACAACGGGACGGCGCGGGATGACAAGGGAACCGGGCATGGCGAGGGAACCGGGCATGGCTGGGGCAGGTGACGCCGGGAGCCGGAGCGGAGCCGGCCGGGCGGGTGCGTGGCTCGGCGGTACGCGTGCGAACGGACACCTGGCGCGGGTCACCGCGCTGGCCGTGGCCGCGCTGATCGCGTCGCAGTGGCTCGCCGTCGACCTGCGGCCCGCGCGGACCCCGCCACCTGAACAGCCCGCCCGGACAGCGGCCCAGCCGGCCGCGGCGACAGACGCGGCCACCAGGTGACCCGGGCGGCGGACGGGTTCGCCGGGGCGACGGAACGAGGAGAGAGCATGACCATTCGTGTGGTCGTTGTGGACGACCAGGACATGGTGCGTTCAGGGTTCGCCGCGCTGCTGTCCGCGCAGAGTGACATCGACGTCGTGGGGGACGCGCCCAACGGCAGGCTCGGTGTCGAAGTCAGCCGCAGCACGCACCCCGACGTGGTGCTGATGGACGTACGGATGCCCGAGATGGACGGCCTGGAGGCCACCCGGCGGCTGCTCGACCCGCCGCCCGGCGTCGTCCACCGGCCCAAGGTGCTCATGCTGACCACCTTCGACATCGACGACTACGTCTACGAGGCCCTGCACACCGGGGCCAGCGGCTTCCTGCTCAAGGCCGCCCCGGTCGCCGAACTCGTCCAGGCCGTCCGGGTGATCGCCGCCGGGGACGCGCTGCTCGCCCCGTCCATCACCCGCCGCCTCATCGAGGACGTCACCCGCCGCCGCCCCGTCGTCCAGCGCACGGCCCGCCTGCGGCTGAACGGGCTCACACCACGGGAGTCCGAGGTCCTGCTGCTGGTCGCGCGGGGCCTGTCGAACACCGAGATCGCCGCGACGCTGGTGGTGGCCGAGCAGACCGTCAAGACCCACATGACCCGCCTGCTCGCCAAGCTCGGCGCCCGCGACCGGGCCCAACTCGTCGTCCTCGCCTACGAGTCCGGTCTCGTCGTCCCCGGAACGTCCGCCTGACCCATCGCCGTACCGACGTCATACCCAGGTGTGACACCGAAGTTGGCACCTGGGTGTGACGCGTGGCCCCATACCCACACCCCAGCATCACCGCGCCCGACCACGACCACACGGAGCGCGCCGCATGCTGCACCAGCCCCTCGACTTCCGCCACATCAGCCTCCTCTACCGCACCTACGCCCGCGACCTGGACCGGGCCCGTGAGATGCAGCGTGAGCTGCTCGCGCCCCCGGTCTCGATGAAGGCCCAACTCGACGACATCGAGGCGGAGATCACCTACCTCCTCCTGCGCGAGGCCCGCCCGGAGACGGTGGTCGAGATCGGCACCTTCCACGGCTGGTCCACCACCTGGATCCTGCGCGCCCTGCGCGACAACGGCACCGGCCACCTGTACTCGTACGACATCGTCGACCACGTCGTACACGAGGTACCGGGCGAACTCTCCGAAGGCCGCTGGACCTTCACCCAGGGCGACGCACGGGAGAACCTGGAGAAGATCCCCGACACCGCGGACTTCCTCTTCATCGACGCGGCCCACTCCGCACGCTTCGCCCGCTGGTACATCCAGCACCTGATGCCGCGCATGCGACCGGGCATCCCCGTCTGCGTCCACGACGTCTTCCACGGCCGCAGGGCCCTGCCGTTCACCGAAGGCTCGGTCGTCCTGCGCTGGCTCGCCGAGCAGGAGAACACCTACTTCACCGCCTCCCGAGCGCACGCCCCCGAGATCCATGACCGGCTGAACGACGTCAAGCGGAGCCTCGCCCTGGGCAACCCCGTCAAGAGCAGCCGGGACAACCCCATGATCTTCTTCACCCTGCGCTGACGCCGGGAGCGCCTCCCACCCCTCCCGGGACCACCGAGCGGCCCGACGCTGAACGCAACGTCGGGCCGCTCGGTGGTCCCGGTGGCCGGTGGTGGTCAGTCCGCGGTCTGGGCCGGGTCGGTCGTCACCTTGCGGAGCAGGGGCTTGCTGGTGGCGATCGCGGCGAACATGGCCAGGGCGCCGACGAGCACGCAGAGGGCCAGTTGGACGGCGCCGGTGGTGTTGAGCGAGGTGTCGGAGACCAGCTTGTTGAAGCGGTAGGAGCCGTGGACGCCCATCGCGGTGGTGCCGCCCGCGAGGACGACCAGCGGGAGGACGGTCTTGCGGATCCCGGCCCGGTCGAGGATCCGCAGCGGGGTTCCGGTCAGCCGGAGCAGGCGTACACGCGGCACCGGTCCAGGCCCTTCTCAGCGCTCGAACTTCCAGGTGACGGACGTGTCCGTGGCCTTGACCGCGCTCACCGGGATGTCGACGGTCTCCCCGTCGCCCTTCTCGCCCGTGCAGGTGATGGTGGCGCCGGCGACGGCCTTCAGGCCGGTCGGGCAGGTGACGTCGGAGAGCTTCTCGCCGACCCAGGGCAGCGGGTGGAACTTGCTCGCCGTCCGGCCCGCGACGATCGTGCCCGCCAGTGCCTTGTGGCCGTCGACCGTCACCGTGGTCTGCCGGTCGAGCCCGGTGGTCGACTCGGTCCCGGCGAGCACATGGGTGCCGACGGCACCGACGGCGACCAGAAAGGTCGCACCGCCGACGACGCCGACGAGGAACGTGCTGGGCTGCATCACGTATCTCCTGGTGATTCGAGGTCCGAGGTCCGAGGGGAGCGAGCCGCTCCGTCCGAGGAAGTGGCTCAGTCGAGGAAGTGGCTCCACCCTCGCCCGCAGGCCCGGGCACGCGCCTCGGCCATACGGCCAGGCTTCGCGCGGCGGCCGCCCGGCCCGTTCGGCCGTTCGACCGTTCGGCCGATCCCGCGACCGACGCGCCCTCGCCTACCGTGATCCGCATGGCATCCGTTTCCCCCCGGGGCTGCGCACGGGCCTGCGCCGTCGGCGTGCTGCTCGCGGCGTCGGTCTTCGACGTCCTCTCCGCGGGCAACGAGTACGGCCGGGACAGCTCAGGCGGCTCGGGCAGCGGTGTCTGGCCGAAGACCGCGGTGGTGCTGCTCGTCGGGCTCGCCGCCGTGCTGTGGCCGGCCGGGCGCCGCCCGGGATGGCTCACCCCGCAGTGGCGCACCGCCGTACCCGCCGTGCTCTCCGCGCTGTTCACGGTGGACACGCTGCTGATCGGCACGCCGGCCCTGTTCGGTCCGGGCGAAGTGGCGATCCTGCTGTGTCTGCTGTTCATCGCGGTACGGCACTGCCCGCGCCCCTGGGCCGTGGCGTGCGGCGTGCTGGACGGCGGCGCGCTCCTCGCCCTGCCGGCGCGGATCGCCGCCGAGTCGGTGCCGGGCCAGAGGATGGCGTTCACGGCCGTGGGCGTGATCCTCATCGGACTCACCGCCGGACTCGCCGGCTACGCGCGCTCACTGGACTACCGCCGCACCGTCGCCGTCGGCGAGACGCGCCGCGCCGAACGCCTGGCCATCGCCGCCGACCTGCACGACTTCGTCGCCCACCACGTCACCGGCATCCTCGTCCAGACCCAGATGACCCGCATGATGGCCGCCACCCGGCCCGGCGAAGTCGACCCCGTCCTCGCGGGCATCGAACGCGCCGCCACCGAGGCCCTGGCCTCGATGCGCCGCACGGTCGGCGTGCTGCGCGACACCGGCGAGGAGACGGCCGACCGCCGTACGGTGGGCGACCTCGCCGCCATCGCCGAACTGACGGACAGCTTCGCGAGCCCCGTCCAGAAGGTCACCCTCCACCGCGACCCCGCCGTCACCGACGACCTCCCCCACGAGGTGCAGGCCGCCGTCTTCCGCGTCGTCCAGGAAGCGCTGACCAACGTACGACGCCACGCGGCCGACGCCACCGAGATCACCGTCCGGCTGCGCCTCGACTCCGGCCGCCTGGAGGTGTCGGTGGCCGACGACGGCCGCGGCGGCACCCGACTCCCGGCCGCCGCGCAGGGCGGCGGCTTCGGCCTCGTCGGCCTGAAGGAGCGCGTGACCGCACTGGGCGGCGACCTGCACGCCGGGCCGCGCCCCGGCCACGGCTGGGAAATCCGGGCGGTCGTCCCGGTGGGGCGCTGAGCCGGGGGAACGGACGGGTTTCTCCGCCCTTCACGAAGGCAACCCGCTCACCGGAACATCACCGGCATCACCGGAACATCCCGGAAAGGGCAACTGACGGCAATGCGCCTGACGGCAATGGATCAGGATGTATCGCCCGTATCGGATCCATCCGCCCTCGCATACAACCTTTCTTCATACCAGCTCGTCTCAACCCATAGCAGCGCCACACGACCAAAGGGGACATCATGCGACGAATCGGAGCGACAGCGGCGGTACTCGTTCTGGCGGGCGCCGCGCTGGGGATGGGGGCGACCGCCGCGGGCGCCGCCCCGGAGACCGCTTCACGCGCCACGGCGGCCTGCCCGACGGGCTGGGGCAGCGGTGCCAAGAGCGGTGCCTCCACCGGCGTCGAGCCGCTGGGGAACATCAGGACCGGCCGGCACGCCTGCTTCGACCGCATGGTGTTCGACGTCCCCGGCGGTGGCAGTGGCATCGGCTACTACGTCAGGTACGTCGACCGGCTCCACCAGGACGGTTCGGGCCGCCACATCCCGGTCGGCGGCGGGGCCGTGATCGAGGTCCGTGTCGCCGCGCCGAGCTACGACCCGGTGAGCGGCGCACCGACGTACCCGGGGCGGGTGGCCCGCCCCCTGCCCGGTGTGGACATCAGCGGTTACAGCACCTTCCGGGACACCCGGTTCGCCGGCAGTTTCGAGGGCGAGACGAAGGTCGGTCTCGGTGTCCGCGCCCGGCTGCCGTTCCGGGTGCTGCAGTTGTCCGACCGTGTGGTGGTCGATGTGGCCCACAGCTGGACGAGCGGCCGCTGACCGGCACCGGTCGTACGGGTCCGGGCCCCCGCACAGCAGAGGGGCCCGGACCGGAACACCGTTCTCGTCAGGTCAGATGCGGTCGGCGGCGATCAGGAGGTAGTGGAAGCTGCCCTCCTTGTAGGCGGTGAGGAAGGGGTCCTCGATGCCGGTGGCCACGGAGGACTTCGCGCGCAGTTCCCAGTACGGGATCGTGTCGGACGTCAGGTCGATGACCTCGATGGGAACGAGGTTGTTGGCCGCGAGGGCCTTGAAGTACTCACTGCGGGGGTGGATGTTGCAGGTGTAGTGCTTGTCGATCGTGCTGACGGCCTTGGAGCGCAGGCCGGTGACATCGTTGGAGCAGCCGGTGATGCACACGTACCGGCCGCCGTACTCCAACAGGCGGGAGAACTCCGCGAACAGCTCGAAAAGATCCACGTACATCGTGGTCTCGTTGGTCCAGATCCCGCGTCGCGAGCCGGTCTCCAGACCCGTGTCGAGCATGTTGCGGAAGTGGAAGCGGACCTTGTCGGCCACGCCCCGCTGCTCGGCCTGGTCGCTGGCGAAGGCGACCTGCTGCTCCGAGATGCTCACGCCGTCCACGTGGCAGCCGAAGCGGGCGTTCGCCATGAAGCTGGTGCCGCCGCGTCCGGAGCCGGCGTCCAGGAGATGGCCGTCGGGGGTGATGTCGCCGAGGTGGTCGAGGAGTACTTCGGCCTGGGCGGTCTCCAGGCGGTGCATCTCCTCGATGATGCGCTGTTCGCGGGTCTCGGCCGGGCCCTCCAGGACGGAGGGGTCGTAGTCGCCGATGCCGTAGTGATGGTGGTAAAGGCCGTCGACCTCGCCGAGTCGGATGTTGACCGGGTCCTTCTCGGCGTTCCAGTAGGCGGCCACGGACTTCTGATAGTCGGTGCGCAGGACGTTGCCCATGGCAGCATCCTCCATCTGCGTCGAAATCCGGGACATGGTGGGGGGTCCTAACTCGTGTGTGCGTGTGGGGGGTTGGGGGATCGGGGGTGGGCGGGCGAACGGGCCTGCGGTCAGGCGGCGTTCGCGTCGCCGTGGTAGCGGGCGCTGGCCGCGTGCCACTCGCGGCTGCCGCCCAGCCAGGCCCAGGTGCCGGCCAGGAACCGGCGCAGCTCGGGGGAGCCGGTCATCGACAGCGCGGCGGCCTCGGCCTCGAAGGTGCGCATGAGCTCGTTGTGGATCTCGACCGTGCGGTCGACGGCCTCCTCCAACGAGCACGAGTCCTCGGCGGCGATCAGCCGGGGCAGGCTGAAGTCCGTCGGGCTCTCCTTGCCCATGGAGTACAGGTCGTTGACGATCACGCTCGCCGAGCCGGCCATGGTGAACGCCCGCCGTACCCGCGGGTCGGCGAACTCGCCCTGCGGCAGCTCGTAACCGGCGACCGCGTCGACGAGCACCATGCACGGCACGAAGCTGTTCTCGTGCCGGTGCATCAGGAACTCCCAGACCGGCGGCGTCTGTCCGGTGTTCTGCCAGACGCCTTCCTGGTTGTACGCCACGAACATGATGGCCAGCTCATGGCGGAGCCGGCGCACCTGTGCGGTGGTGGCGAACCGGGCGAGGTTGTCGAGGCCGGAGCGCAGGGCCCGCGCGACGGGGTCGGCCCGGACTACCTCCTCCAGTTGCGGCGCGTACGCGAGCGGAAGGTGGGCCTGGTCGATCACCGAGTGGGCGATCGCGAGGCGCTGTCCGAGGAGTTCGGGGCGGGCCTCCTCCACCTCGCCGTCCATGTAGTGGTCGTCGACGGACCACTCGGACAGCGCGCACTTCGCCGCCGCGAGCAACCGGTCGGGGTCGTCCGACTCGGGGTGGGCCAGCATGATCAGCCGCCCGAAGCCGGCCTTGCGGACCTTGTCGAGCTGGCCGGGATAGATCCCGACCTCCTCGGCCCACTCGACCAGCCGCTCGTTGACGGTCTCGCCGAGCGCGGGATCGTCCCGTACGGCGGGCGGACAGTGCAGCCCCCGGACCGGGTCCGACGGCGCCGGTTCCTGACGGGGAACCGGGTCCGACGGCGCTGGTCCCTGACGGGCGGCCGGGGGCCGTGGCCGAGTGGCCGACGTGCCCAGGCCGGTGGGGCCGGTGGGCAACTGCGGACCCGGCGGCACGGGCGCCGTCACCTGCGGCCGTACGGCATCGGGCGCCGTGGACGAAGGCGAGAGCCGGGGCCGGATGGCCGACGTGCCCAGCCCGGTGGGGCCGGAGGGCAGCCGCGGACCCGACGGACTCGCCGTCGCCGCCGTCGCCGGTGCCGCCGGTGCCGCCGGCGGCCGTACGGCATCGGGTGCCGTGGACGAAGGCCTTGCCGTGGGCGGAGGCGAGAGCCGGGGAACGCGTGCCGCCGAGGTGCCGAGCCCTGTGGGGGCGGAGGGCAGTCGGGGCCCGCGTGACGCCTTCGCGGCGGTCGGCAGCCGGGGCGCCGCCGACGCCCGCGCCGACAGCAGGGCCCGTACCAGCCCCGCCACGTCGTGGTCCGCCGGGGGCGCGACGGCCCGGGAGATCAACGACACTGTCGTCAGCCCCCGTTCGACCGGGTGACCTGGACGTTCTCCAGGACGCCGAGCGCGTCCGGCACCAGCACCGCGGCCGAGTAGTAGGTGCTGACCAGGTACGAGATGATCGCCTGCTCATTGATGCCCATGAACCGCACGTTGAGGCCCGGCTCGATCTCGTCCGGGATCCCCGTCTGGTGCAGGCCGATCACGCCCTGGTCGTCCTCGCCCGTGCGCATCGCGATGATCGACGACGTGCCCCGCTCGGTGACCGGGATCTTGCCGCAGGGCAGCAGCGGCACTCCGCGCCATGCGGGCAGGTGGTGGCCGTTCAGCTCGATACCGCCGAAGTAGATGCCCCGCTTGTTGCACTCCCTGCCGAACGCCGCGATCGCCTTGGGGTGGGCGAACATACAGCGGGTGCCGCGCCGCATGGACAGCAGTTCGTCCAGGTCGTCCGGGCTCGGCGGGCCCGAGAAGGTGGAGATGCGCTGGTCGAAGTCGGCGTTGTGGAGCATGCCGAAGTCCCGGTTGTTGACCAGCTCGTACTCCTGCCGCTCCCGCAACGCCTCGATGGTCAGCCGGAGTTGCTGCTGCGTCTGGTTCATCGGCTCGTTGTAGAGGTCGGCGACCCGGCTGTGCACCCGCAGCACCGTCTGGGCCACGCTCAACTCGTATTCCCTTGGGGCGAGTTCGTAGTCCGCGAAGGTCTGCGACAGCGTGGCCTCGCCGGCGTGGCCGGAGCTCAGGGAGATCTCCGCCTCGCCGGACCTGTTCAGCTTCCGGTGGCCGTTCGAGCTGATCATCTGCACATGGTTGCGCAGGCCCTCGTACCGTTCGGCGACCGTCTTGTACGCCGTCAGCGGCAGCACGAGGGCCGTCGTGGCGGTCGCCGCGCGCGCCGTGAAGTCCCACTTCGCGCCGGACCCGGCCAGCGCCTGTCCGCCGAAGGTGTCCCCGTCGGCCATCATGCCGAGGACCACCTCGTCGCCGTAGGGGCCCTCGCCGGTCTTCTCCACCTTGCCGTGCGCGATCAGGTACACGTGATCGGCCTTGCGTCCGGCCTGCACGATGACCTGCCCCGGCTCGTACTCCTTCTGCACGAACTTCTCGGCCAGCGCGCCGAGCGCGTCGTCGTCGGTGAAGCCGCGCAGCGGCGGCAGTTCGCCGAGTTCGGCCGGTACGACCTGGACCTTCGCGCCGGTCTTCACGAAGGACACCCGTCCGTCGCCCAGGGTGTACGACAGACGGCGGTTGACCCGGTAGGTCGCGCCCGGAACGTTCACCCACGGCAGCATCCGGCTCAGCCAGCGCGAGCTGATGCCCTGCATCTGGGGTTCGGACTTGGTGGTGGTGGCCAGATTGCGCGCTGCCGCCGTGCTGAGGCTCTTCTGCTCCTGCTCCTGCCCCTGTTGCCGCGTCTCCTCGGCGCCTGCCGCCGGCGCTGTCCCTGTCTTGAGCGCCATCACATACCTCTTCCTGTTACTCACGTTTCTCACGGATCATCAGCGCGACGGCACATGTCGCCGTCACGCTCCGTATACACCTAGCAGGCATGAGTGACGTTGAGTAACGTGACTGGAGGGCGTACGAAGGTCGCCGGGGCGACGGAATGCGCCCTTCGCGCCCCCACCCCGAAAGAACGGTCTACTCAGAGGCACCGCCCGTCAGGCCGACGTTGACGGCAGCGCGTCAACGCGGCGTGGACTCCGTCGTCGGAGCCGTGTCGTCCAGCCGTGCCAGTTCCTCCGCTGTCAGCGTCGGGGCCGCCGCCCGCGCCGACGAGCGGACCGATTCCGGGCGGGTGGCGCCCGGAATGGGGATGACGTGCTTCGAGTGGGACAAGTGCCAGGCCAGGCAGATCTGTTGAGGCGTGGCACCGCGTTCCCCGGCCACGGCGGCCAGCGTGTCCGGAGTCAGGTCGGCGTGCCCGACCGCCGCGGCCATTGCCCCGCTCACCTCACCGCTCACCTCCCGGCTGACTTCCCGGCTCACCTCACCGCTCACCTCCCGGCTGACTTCCCGGCTCACCTCACCGCTCACCTCCCGGCTGACTTCCCGGCTCACCTCACCGCTCGTCTCCCGCCGCGCGGCTGGTCGGATCCGCCCGCCCAAGCCCTCGGCCCTGCTCAGCACGGAGATGCCCCATCGCCCGCGGACGGGACCACTGACCGAACCCACGGACGATGCCCCCGGGCCGAGCCGGCGGGCGGACCCGCGAGGTCGGTGAAGTCAGTCCGCTCACCCGGCAACAAGGGCCGAACGGCCCTGGTACAGAAATTGAGACAGCCCCCGAGCCAGGAACCGTGCTACCGTGGCACAAGTTGCAGTTTTGGTTAACCAGAGGCTTTGAGTGCTCTTAGACCTTCCGTCGACGAGCACTCTTTTTGTTTCCGGAGATTTCTCCGGGGCTTACCAGTCGGGTGAATCGTCGCTGCGACGCCGGGTCCGCACAGTGCGGGCTCCGGGTACTGCCCCAAGGGAGATTCAATATGGCATCTGGCACCGTGAAGTGGTTCAACGCGGAAAAGGGCTTCGGCTTCATCGAGCAGGACGGCGGCGGCGCTGACGTGTTCGCCCACTACTCGAACATCGCCACCTCCGGCTTCCGCGAGCTTCAGGAAGGCCAGAAGGTGACCTTCGACGTCACGCAGGGCCAGAAGGGCCCGCAGGCCGAGAACATCGTTCCCGCCTGACGCTGACGCGTTCTACGCAGCTGGGGCCCGCACTCTTGGGTGCGGGCCCCAGCTCCGTGCATTCTGCTTTTTCTTCGGCTCATTCTTGCGAATCCTCATACGGCCGGTCACCGCTTGGAGGAATTCCTCGATACGTGCCGCATCGAGGAAGGTTCCGCATTGAACCGCACTGCTCGCACGAACGGTACGAACGGTACGAACAGCACCACCGGCACGACCAGCACGGGCAGCGGCTCCGCCCGCTCGGCCCGGGGCAACCGCTTCCGTTCGCAGAAGCCCACCCAGAAGACCTCACAGCAGACCTCACAGAGGACCTCCCAACGGACCTCGCAGAAGCCTTCACAGAAGACGAGGCGTCCGGCCGCACTCCGCGGTGAGTTCGCGCTGCCGGTCACCGTCACCCCGGCGCTGCCGCCGGTCGAGGCGTTCGCCGAGCTGGATCTGCCCGCCCGGCTGCTGACCACCCTCCGCGCCCAAGAGGTCACCACCCCGTTCCCGATCCAGGCCGCGACGCTGCCGAACTCGCTGGCGGGCCGGGACGTCCTGGGCCGCGGGCGCACGGGTTCGGGCAAGACACTCGCCTTCGGCCTCGCCATGCTGGCCCGTACGCATGGGCAGAAGGCCGAGGCACGGCAGCCGCTGGCGCTCGTCCTCGTACCCACCCGGGAACTGGCCCAGCAGGTCACCGCCGCCCTCACCCCGCACGCCCGCGCGCTGCGCCTGCGGCTCGCGACGGTGGTCGGCGGCATGTCGCTCGTGCGCCAGGCGGACGCCCTGCGGGCCGGAGCCGAGGTCGTCGTCGCGACGCCCGGCCGGCTCAAGGACCTCATCGACCGGGGCGACTGCCGTCTGGACCGCGTCGCCATCACCGTCCTGGACGAAGCCGACCAGATGGCCGACATGGGCTTCATGCCGCAGGTGACCGCCCTGCTCGACCAGGTGCGGCCCGACGGCCAGCGGATGCTGTTCTCGGCCACCCTGGACCGTAATGTCGACCGGCTGGTACGCCGCTATCTGAACGACCCCGTGGTGCACTCGGTCGATCCGTCCGCGGGCGCGGTCACCACGATGGAGCACCACCTGCTCCACGTGGACGACGCCGACAAGCACACCACCACGACGGAGATCGCCGCCCGCGACGGACGGGTGATCATGTTCCTGGACACCAAGCACGCGGTCGACCGGCTGACCAAGAAGCTCCTGGCCGTCGGTGTGCGCGCCTCGGCCCTGCACGGCGGCAGGTCCCAGTCCCAGAGGACCCGGACCCTGACCCAGTTCAAGGACGGCCACGTCACGGTCCTGGTGGCCACCAATGTCGCGGCCCGCGGCATCCACGTCGACGACCTCGACCTCGTCGTCAACGTCGACCCGCCCGGCGATCCCAAGGACTACCTGCACCGCGGTGGCCGTACCGCCCGCGCCGGCGAGTCCGGCACCGTCGTCACGCTGGTCCTGCCCCACCAGCGCCGCGAGGTGAACCGCCTGCTGGCCGACGCCGGCATCACCCCGCAGACCAGCCGGGTCCGCCCCGGCGAGGCCGAGCTGAACCGCATCACCGGTGCCCAGGCGCCCTCGGGCGTGCCCGTCACCGTCACCCCGCCGGTCGTCGAACGCCCCGAACGCACGGGGTCCTCGCCCCGGGCCCGACGCGGCCGCCCCGCACAGGGCCGGCACCGCTCCTCCGCCAGGGGCAGGGGCGGCCGCTGAAACCCGGCGCCCTGGCAACCCGGTCACCCGGCACCCGGTCACCCGGCACTCTGGCAGGAACCCCTCGTTCCGTCTCCTGCGCCGCCACTCCGCTGGAGTAGGCTCCACATCCATGTCGCACCCTGATGACTTGCTCGTCGGCATCGCCGCGACGGTGGAGTCGGAACAGAACAGCCGCATGTCCCTGACCGTCGTGGTCCCCGGTGCCGTCATCACCGGACGGCTGGCCCCGGAAGCCCTGTGGAAGGAGCGCGTGGCCGAGGTCCTGCGGGACTCCGAGCAACTGCGGCTCTTCTCCGCCGCGTTCACCGCCTCGAACCGGGGCAGCCGGTCACCGGAGGACCGTACGCGGCCCACACACCTGCACTTCCACGTCGCCCGCATCCTCCAGGGCAACTTCGGCATCCCCGACACCGGCGGCATGTACCGCGTCGCCCTGGCGGACGTGAGCGCCTGGACCGTCGGGGACATCGGCTACTCGGACCAGTGAGCCGCGGCGGCCGGTGGAAGAGGTGCTCGACGTCGAGCCCTGAACGGTCGGTCATCACCGGGACCCGCGTCCTCATCGCCCGAGCGTGAGGCCCAGGGATGAGGCCCAGGGATAGGGTCCCTTGCATGGCTGACTACGTGCAGGTGTCGACGGCGACGGAGACACGAGAGCAAGCGGTAGAGCTGGCCCGGTCCGTGGTCACGGGCAAGCTGGCGGCCGGAGCGCAGATCGTCGGCCCGGTCGTTTCCGTCTTCTGGCATGAGGGTGAGTTCGGAACCGGCGAGGAGTGGCAACTCCTGCTGAAGACCCGGACGGACAGGTATGCCGAGTTGGAGTCGCGTCTTCTGAAGGATCACCCTTGGAAGAACCCGGAGGTGTCGGCCGTGCCGATCGTGGCCGGGTCGGAGGCGTACCTCCGTTGGGTGAGGATGACCGTGGGCCCGCCGGCGTCCAAGTGATCCGCGCAGCAGTCAGGCCAGGGCCTTCTCAAGAACGTCTGCGACCGCTGGGACGGCTCGATAACTCACCGAGCCGGTCCAGGACCGCAATCTGCCCCGTGAGCGAGGACGCCAGGCGCAGCCATGCCGGTCCCCCGGGTGCGGTGACGGGCCGGCCCAGTGTCCGTCCTCGCCACCCCCACGCTTCCGTCCCGTTCGGCACAGGCCGGACGCCCAGGGCCGCGCGGACGGATTGCATTCCAGGCCCTGTACGGTTCAGCTCTGCTCCGTGGGCCAGGAGACCGTGACCCGCGTGTGCCGCTTGGCGACCACAAGCTCCGCGGGTGTGTCCGGCGACACGACGCCGGTGGCGGTGTCGCCCGTCACGCTGTCGCCGGTCAGGGGGTGCACCTCGAACCGTGCCCGGTGACGGCGGTGTTCGCGGTCCCAGGTCTGGATCAGTTCGACCAGGCGCTCGGCGTCCTTCTGGGCATGGGGGCCGTGCCCGTACGCCCCGAACTCGAACGTGGTCCACTCGTCGCCCAGGGGGCGCACAGTACGGTAGGAGAAGCTGCCGCCGTCGATGAGGGTGGGGATGCCCATAGGGGAGGCTGAGGGGACCAGCCCCTTGTCCCGGGCGGCGACCGTGGCGGTCAGGAGCGCGAAGTCGGGCAGCACGGTGGCCAGCCACAGGTCGAGGTTGTCGAACGGCTCCATGCCGCCGATGGTCACCTTGGACCATACTTCGGCATGCGGCTGGGCCATGGCTTCGCGCAGCCGCTCGGTATCGGCCCGCTGCCCGTCGTCCAAGCGCAGGCCGACCTCTTCGCCCTTCTCGTCGTGCAGCAATGCGAGCCGTACGCGGTACTCTCCGGCGCCTTGCATGGGCACGAAGCCGCACAGCTCGTAGCCCTGGCTGACCAGGTGCCCGTCCTCGCGCTCGAAAGCGATGGAACGGGTCAGGCCGCGCACCCGCAACGGGACAACGAGCCGCCCGTCCTCGGTGAGCTGGTCCAGCCAGGCCGGCGGGATGTCCCACGCGCCGACGGTGACGATGATCCGGTCGTACGGGGCGTGCTCCGGCATTCCCTCCTCGCCGTCGGTGAGGGCGACGTTCACGTGCTCGTACCCGGCTTCGCCCAGGCACCGGCCGGCCCTGTCGGTCACGTCCGGGTCGATGTCGATGGTGGTGACCTCGCCATCCTCGCCGACCAACTCCGCGATGTACGCGGCGTTCAGCCCTCCGGAGCCGATCTCCAGGACTCGCATCCCCGGACGGATGTCGGCCTGCTCCAGCATGAACGCCTGGATGCGCGCTGCCGAGACGGAGCTGATGTTGACGCCGTTGTCGTCCTTCTTGGTGATCTGCGCGTACTCGGCGGCATGTGCCTTCTCCCGGGGCGTCTCCGGCATGAACAGGTGGCGGGGAACGGTACGGAATGCCTCCTCGACGGCTTCGGTGCGGATCGCGTTCAGCTCCCGCAGCTTAGCGATCACCGCTTCTCGTAGCGTGTTGATCTGATCGTCTTCAGGGGTGGTATCGGCTTTCACTGGCCGGAGTGTAGTCACGCGGTTACTCCTGCTCAGGGTCGTGTTTCGGTCAGAGCGCGCTGGATGTGGATGATTCGAGCGCCACGTGGCCACCTGCGGGGGTGATCGGTGGGGAGGCCCTTGAGATACAGCTCGCCTTGCTCGGGGGTGAGGCGTGCGGCGATGGCGGAGTTGAAGCCGGACGACACGGTTTTGGAGTACAGGAGCGGGCCGGTGCGGGCAGTGACAGCGTCTTGGACGTCGTCGGGCAGGTCGGTGAAGTGGATGCGCTCGGTCGGCATGGCGGAACCTTTACAGAGAGACGGGTGGCTACTGGTAGGGGTCACCGGCGCCTGCCCAGGTCCCAGGGTCAAGGATGGCGGTCCGGGCCGCCCACGCCAGTGCGCTCTGTGCGCCCATGGAGAGGCCGAGCCGGTTCCAGTGAAAGATCACGTGAAGGGACAGGACGCGGCGAAGTCCACGGTCAAGCGTTCCGGTGCGGACCGCTTCGTGAAGGGCGTGCCCAGTACTGCGGAAGGCATCAGCCCACGCGGTGATGGGCTGCATCGGGCCACTGTGGCTCAGGAGGGGGCCGTCAGGACTCGTGTCGGCGAGCAGCAGGGAGCGGAGTTGTGTGGCCAGTTCTTGAAGTCGCTCTACAGGGATGTCGCCGAGGGCGGAGCGGTGTTCCTCGTCGATGACGCGCTGCCACACGTCGCCTTGCTCGTACCACTCCAGCCCGGCGGCTCTCATCATGATCGTGCAGAGCAGGACCGACAGTTCGCGTCGGCCGAGCTGCACGTGAGTGCGGGCGGCCAGGTCGACGACATGGCGGCTGTCGGCGGCGAACAGGTTGTGAGCGGCGAGCATACTGGCGGGGCCGCCGAAGGCTGCGGTTTCGGGCTCGTAGATCCCCGGCCACCATTGGCGCAGGTGGCCCTCTGCCGTGAGCCGGTCGAGTTCAGTGCTGATATCCGCCTTGACCCCGGTCCCTGGCCGAACGTGTAGCCGGAGGCGCCAGCAGGGGTGCTTGCGCGTGAACCACCACGCCGTGGCGTTCCCGTTCTCCTCCGCGCTGCGCAACAGCGGCACGAGATGCGCGGCGGCGGTCTGCTCGGCGGTCGCCCAGTTGGGGAACTCGACGTAGACCTGCCACCAGTCGCTGCGGGCGGCGTGGCGGGCGAGTGCTTCGTGGCCGGCTTGCTCGAAGACTGCGACGGCATCGCCGAGGTTCGCCGGTTCCATCCCCATGCGGTGCGCAACTTTGTCGAGCGGTGCACCGGCCAGCACCTCAAGGACGGCGCGACCAACCGGTCCGGCGGTCGAGGGCCAGGTGACTTGGGTCAGTCGATCAGCAGGCATGTGTCCCATCCGGTGTCGGGGGCCTCGTTGGCAGCCAGAGTGGTCAGCGCGAGTGCGCAGCCGGCATCGCCTTCCAGGAGGCCGAGCCCCTTGACGGCTCCGGGCTCGGCATGGGCGGACAGCGCCTTGCCCAGGGAAGTGAGCACGGTGTGCAGGCGTGGGCTGAGGGCGTCCCGGGCGGCCCGGAACGCGGTCTGGTAGATGCCCGCCCAGCCGTGGCACAGGCTCGTGTCGGTGACCTGGCCGAGTTGAACAGGATCGGTCAGGCACCGGTACAGGGCGTCCTCGTAGAAGCGTTGTGTGCTCTCGTCGCGCAGGGCGATACCGGCGAGCTGACCTGCGCGGGCGATGCCGACGGTCCCGTAGCACCAGCTCGGACGTCCTGGGCCGTGGCGGTGATGGAGGTGACCGGCGTCGAAGTCGGTGATGGTCAGGTGTTCCGGCCACCACGGTCCGGCGTCGTCGTCTTGCTGCCAGGCATCCAGGTGGCCGCAGATCGTGCGGATCGCGTCGGCTTGTCCGTCCACACTGATGCCGCGCCGCAGGCCCTGGGCAAGGAGCATGAGCGGCTCGGTGATGCCGTGCGCTGCGCCGAGGTTGCTGTGCCCGCTGGGGAAGGCCGTGGAGTGGCCGCGGTGCGGATCGTGGCCGACCCACCAGCCGGGAACGGTGCGCTCCTCGGCTTGAAGGGGGTCTGTGAGCGACACCAGGTAGCTCAGGACTCGTTCGAGGGCGCTGCTGCCGGGTTCGCTGCGCAGGAGGTACGCGCCGATGCCGGTGAGCCCGTAGAAGATGTCGTACTCGGCGAACTCGGGGAGGTCGCCACGGAACATCCGGGCCAGCGCGACGTCAGTGCGACGGTGAGCGAGCGCGGCAACGTGGGTGTGCAGCGTCGCCTGCGCGTCGCTGTAGAGGCGGTGGAAGGCCGGAGGCGTCGTACTCAGGAGGAAGGCTATGGCGGGAGCGCCGAGGAACAGCCCGGCGGTGTCGGCGGCGCTCACCTCTGCCGCTGCCGCGTGGCCGATCCAGCGGTGAGCCGTGCTCCACGGCCCCCGCCGCCGGTGGGAGCGCTCGACATGCAGCAGGGCGACGCCGGCTGCCCCCTGCCCGAGGGACTGCCCTGACCAGGGCTCGTCAGCGAGTGGAACAGCTTGCGTCAGGTGCTCGGCGAACTGGTCCGCCAGGCGGGCCGCGTGCCTGGCCATGGTGGGGGTCATCAGCGGTCGGTCCGGGCGATGTGGCGCAGAGCTGCGGTGCGGGCGAGCCGCAGCGTTGCCGCTTCTGCGGCTGGGTCAACTCCCAGGGTCCGTACATGGTGTTGGTGCAGCAGGGACCGTAGGACGGTGACCGGGTCACGCTGCTGGGACAGGGCCGTGCGATAGGCGTGCGCGGCAGCGGCACGGTCCGTCCAGGCCTGTACCGCGTCGTCGCCGCCGGGGTACGCGGCCAGGGTCTGGGCTCCGGCCGCTGTGAGGTGGAGGACTTGATCGCGCACGGTCCGGTTCAGAGGGCCGTGGCCCCGGGGGATGTTCTCGGTCAGCCACTTCATGCCCTGCTCGGCGGTCGAGGTGAACAGGGTGGTGAGGTCCAGGAGGCTCGCGGCGGCGAGGGCCTGCGAAGTGACCTCGCCGGTACGGGCCGTGAGCCGGATCTGTGCGAGGGCGGCGGCGGAGTCCGTGGCGAAGAAACGGTGCGCGGCGTCCGTGGCGGGCCCTTGCCCGAACCGTCCCGTCTGCGGTTGGTAGGTCTCGAAGGTCAGGCGGGACGCCAGGCGGCTGCGACGCAGTCCGTCCGCCCATGTGTGGACGTGCCCGGCGGCGGTGCCGTACGTGTCGGCGTCGAGGTGCAGGAAAAGCGCGAGGTGCTGGCCGGCCTCGGGCCGAGCCATCTCGCGGTGCCGGGTGAACCACCACTGCGGCGGCTCGTCGAACGCGGCGAGGAGCTGCGGCAGGTGGCGGTCCAGGATCTCGCTGTACCGCCCGGGGTGGGCGTGCAGGTGGGCGCACAGTACGGTCCCGGCGCCTGGCAGGTGGGCGTGCTCGCCCGTCATGGCGTGCGCGGTCCGGGGGGTGGGCAGCACCGTGGGCTCTTCGGGCCGGGTGCGGGTGAGGGGGAGCAGGATCTCGTGCGCGCGGCCGATCCAGCCGTACTCGTCCGGGTCTGCGACCTCTCGCAGTTCGAGACGCCGGGCCTCGTCGAGACGGGAGCGCAGCAGCCGAAGGTGCACGGGGTGCGTCAGGTCGAGAGGGAGCCGCTGTTCGATCTCGACCATGGCGATCCGGTCCGGCACGTGCAGCCGCGTCCGCCAGATGTTGAACGCTGCCTCCCACGTCGTGGGTGAGGCAGGCCGCCCAGGGAGGTCTTCGGCCATCAGCAGCCAGCGGGCCGGGGTGAGGATGGTGCGGCGGTAGCGCACGCGCGGTAGGTAGGGCAGGCGGGCTGCGGTGCCGAAGTCGAACGGCTTGTAGACCGCGCACCGGCCGGTGGCGATCTCCGCGAGGAACCGGGCCAGGGGCGGAGTTTGGACCCCGGCCTCAAGCGCGTGCAGTACGCGGACGTCGATGGGGCGGCCGGTGGAGAGCTGGATGAGGTGGAAGCGGCGGGCGTCCGCAGTGACCGCGATGTCCGCGAGTTCGAGCACGCGATCGTCTGCGCCAGAGTGCTCGGCCAGGGCAATGACGTGGGGGAGCAGGCGTGCGGTGCGGGCCACGTTCTCATTGCGCCGGCGGCGGGGGACGAAGGAGAGCTGCGCGGTGATCGCATCAGGCCGCGTGCGGTAGCTGCCCGCCAGAGCGTCTTGCTGCTCGGAGGGCAGGAGGTGAGCGAACCGCCCCGCCATGCTGCTGCCGGGGCGCGGTACACCGGTGAGCATGAGGCGGAACGCACCGCGCGCCAGGGCGTCGCAGGAGGATGCCCGGATCTCGAAGGCAACTTCCGTGCGCGGGACGAACAGCGGCTCCTCGCTGCCGGCGGCCTTCGCCAGGTCGGCGATCACCGCGTCCGTCAGGACCAGCTCCCCACGGCCCTCCATGAGGGTCTGCTGCACGAGCGCGAGAACCGCGTCGTCGCGGTCGCTCACCGTCTTGGGCGCCTTGCCGCGCTCCGACCCGACGTACTCGGCAGGCCAGCCGAGACCGCTGTCGGCCACCAGCTCCAGGACGGGCACCGCTGCGCCGACGCCGTACCTGGCTCGGAAGCGGCGGTGGTAGTCGCGCCACTGCTGATACCCGTACGGCAGAGGGCTGACGCGGTGCAGGGTGGCGACGGCCGCCTGCGCTTCGGCTATGGCCTGCTCGGGGACCTGGGCTTCGCAGTCCAGAACGGTGTCGATGAGCAACGGGGCCGGGGTGATGGGAGACAGCGCCGTCATACGGTCGCAGACCGTGGCCAACTCGGTGGTGGGGTACGAGGGTCCGCACCTGGTGAGGTCGTCGCGGATGGTGTACAGCTCGCGCACCAGGCCGCCGACATCCGGCAGGCCGTATGCGTCCACCTTCTCCAGCTCGTCGCAGACATGGTCCAAGGCGTCCGGCGTGGTCATCGGCGCCCGCAGGCTGGTGATGAGGAGGTTCTGCGCGATCAGGTCGGCCAGGAGCGCGTCGGTCTTCCCCCCGGCACCCGCCGGGAACATGGCGGTCAGCTCGTCGCGCAGGTCCCGGTACCGGATGGGCATGCGGGCGGCGTGCATCGCTGCCCGCACGGGCCGCGACAGCCGTACGGACACCTCGATGGGCGCCATGAGGTGGGCGTGACCGTCCGTGGGCGGCCCCGGCGCGACGAGCCGGTCCCCTCGGGGCTGCGCGGCGTTGTTGGCGACCAGTGGCAGGCGTTCGAGCAGTTCCGGGCTCTGCTGGAGGCGCTGGACGATGTCGGTGATCCATTCGCTGTCGGCCCGCACCGTGATCCGGTGCTTGCTGTCGAACCGCACGCGCGGGGCAGGTCCGACCGAGACAGGCGCCGTGCCGGCGAAGAGACCGAAGGGGGTGGGACGGTGCTGCCAGCGCAGCAGATAGGAGGCGACCGAGAGCGCGGTCCGGCGGATCTGGCGAGGTTGCGTCTGCGCGCCGCGTACGACGTCATCGGCCGTCTGGCACAGGACGGGGCTGGCCGCCTGTACAGCGTCGCGGATGTTGTCGCGCTGCCACACCCGCGCCAGCCACGCGCGCGTGACGGCCGGGTCGTCGAGATCGAGCGTGCGGGGAACATCGGCTGGGCCCGGACAGGTCGTGGCGCGCAGGAGCGCCGATCCCTGCCACTGGTAGCTGACGACTGCTCTGGAGGTCACGGGCAGCTCTTCCTTCCGGTGCGGTGCGCAAGAGGAAAGGGAGGCGGGGGTGCCGACATGCAGGGACGCCGGCACCCCCGCGGGAAGGACCGGTCAGGCCGGGTCCTCGATGAACGAGCTGCAAGCGGAGGAGCCGCCCGAGCACGTGCTGCCGCAGCCGTCACCTGTGGAGCACATCAGCTTCCCGTGCGGGTGGGTGGCGACGACGACCTTGACGTCCAGCGGGGCGAAGTCGTCGTCCTCGACGACGGCACCCGGCCGCTCGACCAGTGCGGTCGCATGACTCATGTTCGATCACTCGGCGGATTCAACCAGTCGTCGCAACACCTTGATCATGGAGGTGTCCGATGGGACGACCGGCAGGGTGGACGACGGCGGTTACGGGGCGTCCGGCG
>NZ_JBSFUU010000105.1:0-28093 GCF_053591955.1 Streptomyces sp. NPDC002845
TCCGCACCCCGACGGACGTGGCCGCCCACCTCGACAAGTACGGCAGCCAGCCCCCGATGAAGACCAAACCCGCATGTTGATTCTCTGCGAGCCCTTAGCCGAGGACTTTCAGCTCGGCCTCGATGTTGGCGGCGGTGGCCAGGAGCGGCGGCAGCAGATCGTGGCGTATCGAGTCCGGCGTTCGCCAGCTGACGTGGGTGGCGAGGTTGATGCCTGCCACCACACGTCGTGCCTCGTTCCGGATGGGTACGCCGATCGCTATGAGGCCCTGTTCCAGTTGCTGGTCCACCAGACACCAGCCCTGTGCCCGCACTTGTTCCAGTTCGGCGGCGAGTGCCTCCTTGGAGGTGATGGTGTCGGGGGTTAGTGGCTCTAAGGCCGCGGTGTCCAGGTAGTGCCGCAGCTGGGTCTCGTCGAGGTGGGCTAGCAGGACCCGGCCGAGGGAGGTGGCATGGGCGGGGAAGCGGGTCCCGATACTGATGGAGACCGTCATGATCCGCCGGGTGGGTACCCGGCTGACGTACACCACGTCCTCGCCGTCGAGCACCGCCATTGACGAGGACTCACGGACCTCGGCGACCAGTTGCTCCAGGTGGGGCTGGGCGATCTCCGCCAGGGACATGCTGGACAGGTAGGCGTAGCCCAGCTCCAGGACCCGGGGTGTGAGGCGGAAGTGGCGGCCGTCCGTGGCCATGTATCCCAGGTCGGCGAATGTCAGCAGGAAGCGTCGTACGGTGGCACGGCTCATGCCGGTGGTCCTGGCGACCTCCGAGAGGGTCATCGTGGGCGTGTCGGCGCTGAACGCACGGATGACGGCCAGCCCTCGCTCCAGGGACTGCACGAACGAGTGCCAGCGCCGCGACGTGGCGTCCCTGGCCGGCCTGGATGCGTCCGTCTTCCGCCGCGCCTACCACCAGCGCATGGTCCAGGAGATGCAACAGGCCCTGCGGAAGATCTACTTCACCCCCTCCGACACCCGGGATGTCGGCTACATCGAGACCGAGCACTTCGGGGTGCGCTTCCCCCACCGCTCCAGCTACGTCGACCTGACCTGCATCACCCAGCGGTGGCTGCGCGACCTCTTGTGGGACCACATCGCCGACGTGCTGCGTTCGCCTGCATCGCCAGTAAGGAGGAGTTGCTCGACCTCATGGTCGACGCCGTCCACGCCGAGATCCGGCCGGTCGGAGACGGCTGACGGAGGTGCTCCGGTCTCGTGCCGAAGCCACTCGGCACGCCGCTCACGAGCGCGAATGGCTCGCCGATCTACTGGGTGGCCAACCCCAGCTCGGGCCGCACACGCTGGCCAGTGGGGAGACCGTGGTGGCCGCACTGGCGACGTCGACGTGGACGCCATCATGCCGGTTGTCGCCGCAGTCAACGCGTACGCGATCGGCGCGGTGCGTCGGGAGATCGCCGAGCGGCGTGCCGAGCGGGCCACCGGGACGGACGAGAAGCGTTGGCATGCCTCACTCGGTCCCTGTCTGGAGCGAGCCTTCGCCACCGGCCGATTCCCCGCGCTGGCCACGGTGGTGCGCGATGCCGCCCACCTGGACGCCGACCACATCTTCCGGTCGTTCGCGCGCGTCACTCGACGAGATGCCTGATGCGGGCGACTGGGCGCTTCTTTAGATGTACCAATGGTGCATTGCTGCATTGCAGTGCATAATCGGAGGGGTGGGGCGCACATGGACCGCTCCACCGTTTCACCGTCTGGAGGGCGCATCATGCCGTTCACTTTCCACGTCGACCCCGCCGAGTTGATCGAGGAGCGTGCCCCGCAGTGGCGGTTCGGGGGTACCGAGGACGCTGTCCTGGAGGAGATGTCCCGTCGCATCAGCGACCTGTGGGCCGAGGGCCCGGGGGGCTGGGCGCACGAGTGGTCCCTGCTGGCCGAGCAGGCCGAGAAGGAGGGTGACCTCCTGAAGGCCAGCCACCTGTATGGGATCGCCAAGTTCCCGGTTCTCGGCGACAACGCGGCGCACGCCCGCGCTTACGAGAACCACCTGCGCACCTTCCTGGAGGCCTCGTCGGGCTTCGCGGTGCCCTTCGAGCGCCACGTGATCGACGTGGACTTCCGCGGCGAGAGCGTGCAGGTCCCCATTCACCTCTACGTCCCCGAGGATCTGCCTGCGGACGCCCCGATCGTGCTGGTCTTCAGCGGCGTGGACACCTGGAAGGTCGAGGTGCACGCCACCGCGCTCGCTACGGCTCGTCTGGTCGGCGCGCGGGTGGCCACCGTCGACATGGCCGGCACCGGGGAGTCCCCGGTCGCCAACGGACCCGACGGAGAGCTGTACGTCGGCGACGTCCTCGGCTGGCTGCGCCGCCGCTTTCCCGAGGCGCGCAAGGTGGGCACGGTCGGCTTCAGCTTCGGTGGGCACTGGACGATCAAGCTGGCTTTGCGCGGGATGGTCGACGCCGCGGTGAGTATCGGCGGGCTCATCGACACCGCCTTCACCCCCGAGGCGGCCGCCCGGCTCCGCTTCGGCATGCCCGGCATCTTCGGCAACTCCCTGCGGCTGGACGCCGAGCCGAGCCTCACCGAGCTCCAGTCCGCCATGGCCGCCTTCTCGCTGCGTACGCAAGGGCTCCTGGACGACTGGGGCAGCGACCCCGTGCCGCTGCTGTACGTCAACGGAGACCAGGACCAGCACGTCCCGGCCGACGACTCCAGGCCGCTCGAGTCCCGCCCGAACACCGTCGTCCGGCTCGTCCCGAACGCCACCCACTGTGCCATGCAGAAGGCCCAGGAGATCGTCCCCTGGAGCCTGCAGTGGCTCCGCGACCAGGTCCGGTAGAGGTTTCGGGGCGGTCAACTGAAAGTGACGCCACTCACTCGAGCTGAGGTGAACCCCATGACCGTCATCCTCGCCGACAGCGCACGCGATGACCGGGCCGCCGTCGACAAGGCCGTCAGTTTGCTCGTGGCGCTGGGTGAGGGGTCCGGTGGCGGGGCGGGGGTCAGTGAGCTGGCCCGGCGGGCGCGGCTGAGCAAGACCACCGCGTACCAGGTGCCAGGGATGCTGGAACGTACGGTACGGCGTGGTGGAGCGCCACGGCACGGGATACCGGCTCGGTGGACGCCTGCATCATCTGGGCCAGGCGGTGTACGGGCCGCAGGCCGAGCGGGCGATGGGCCAGCCGCTGCGGCGGTTCACCGACCGCACATCACCGACCCCGACGAGTTGTCCGCCGAGTTGGACCGGATTCGGCCCACGGGCGTGGCGTTCGACGACGAGGAGCACCAGCCGGGTCTGGTCTGTGTCGCCGTGCCCGGGCTGGACCGTGACGGGCGGTTGCGGCGCCGTCGGTGGCCGGCCGGCACGGCCGTATCGACACGCGGCGGCTGAGCGGCCCGGCCCGCCGCGTCACCGCCGCCGCGTCCCAGGCGTGGGCACGGCACGCCTCACACACCCCCTTGCACGGCATCGCACCCTGACGGAGAAGACCATGACGGCCTTCGTACTGGTACCGGGCGTGGGCCTGGGTGCCTGGCTGTGGCGGGACGTCACCCGCGCACTGCGCGGCACCGGCCATGACGTCCATCCACTGACGCTGACCGGACTCGCCGAGCGGCGCACCTCGCTGCACTGCTCGCCTCGGCAGCCGCCTGACGCCCTCCAGCAGGATGCCGCGGACGTCGACGCCGTACTGCCGGGACGCCGCCTACTGGACACCTGCCTCATCGGGGCTCACGACGTTGAGGTGAATACCGGTCCTCGACGACGGCCCGCGCCACCTGTTCTCACAGGTGCCGCAGGCGTCGGCCACCGCCACCGTCAACCCCACACGCCCGCTACGCCGCGTTTGTTCTCATCACATCCCTAGGAGAAAGCATGCGTATCGTCGCCATCGAAGAGCATTTCGCGTCCCCGAACCTCCTCGCCGCCACAGGCATGGACGTCTCGTGGTTGCCACCTGCGCAGTACGACAAGCTCGTGGACACGGACGTCCGGCTGGAGCGGATGGACGCTGCCGGTATCGACGTCCAGGTGCTCTCCTTCGTGGCGGCGGCGGTGCAGGAAGCGCCACCGGAGCTCGCCCGCACACTCAACGACACCCTGTACGAAACCGTCGCCGCCCGCCCGGACAGGTTTGCCGCCTTCGCCTCCCTGCCCGTCAGCACTCCGGATGAGGCCGCAGCCGAACTGGAGCGCACCGCCAGCCAGCTGGGCTTTGTCGGGGCGATGATCAACGGCACTACTAGGGGACGGTTCCTCGACCACCCGGACTTCCACCCGATCCTTGAGACCGCGGCGCGACTCGACGTGCCTCTGTACCTGCACCCCGCCATACCCCCTCAACAGGTGGCCGATGCGTACTACTCGGGCCTGGACCCGGAGTTGGGGCTGGTACTCAGGACCGGAGGGTTATGGCTGGCGCTACGAGACGTCTCTCCACGCGCTGCGTCTGATCGTGGCCGGCGTCTTCGATCGCTGACCAGGACTCAAGATCATCATGGGCCACCTCGGCGAGGGCATCCCCTTCCACCTGGGGCGGATCGACGACATGTTCGCGCGGCAGGCCGACCGCCTCGCCAAACCGGTCAGCGCGTACTTCCGGCACAACTTCTGGGTCACGACCAGCGGCTACTTCTTCGACGGCCCGTTCCAGCTGACCCGGGAGGTATTCGGCGACGACCGGATCATCTTCTCCGTCGACTACCCCTTCTCCGACGACAAGCGCGCCACCGACTGGATCCAGCAGCTCGACCTGCCAACCGAGGTCCGGGAGCAGATCGCCCACGGCACCGCGGAGGCACTCTTGGGCATCACGACTGGAGAGGCACGGCCCCTGTGACGCGCGACCTGCGCGTGATTCGCACGCACGGCGAACGGCTACCTTGACGCAACGGTGCATCAAGAGTGCGCCAAGGGATTGTTGGTGCACGCATGCGATGGGGGCGACATCCTTGGTCGCATCCCGCAGGACCACACGTGACGTAAGGAAGGCATGTGACTCGATCGCCCGCACCTGTTCCGCACTCCCCGGCGCCGACAGCGTCGGAACCGGTCGGCCGCAGAGAGCGGCAGCGCCGGCAGATACGCGCCCGGATTCTGGACGCGGCCCTGGAGCTGTTCACCGAGCAGGGCTACACCGGGACCTCTGTCGATCAGATCGCCGAGCGTGCAGACCTGGCGCGCCGGACCGTCTTCAATCATTTCCCGCGCAAGCGGGACATGTTGGAAGCCTGGGTGGCCGATCGGCGCGCGCTGGTGACCGCCCGACTAGCCGAGGACGATGCCCGGAAGGGGCCCGCACGGCGCCGGCTCGAGCTGCAACTGGAGGCCTTGGCGGAGGCGAACGAGCAGGACGCGCGGATGGCCCGGGTGATCACGCTCGGCTGGCTGAGCGAACTGGGCACCTTCGAGAGCCCCTTTCCCGTCATTGACACCTTCCGCGATGCTGTCCAACAAGGGCAGGAGGCCGGCGAGTTCCGACGCTCGATCCCGGCGCAGACTGTCGCGGAGGCCTTGTCCGCGTGCTACACCGACACCGTTCACCGCTGGTTGCAGGCCCACCAGGATGACAGCGCGCCCGTCCCGCTGTTGCCGGCCCTGCGCGCCAAGCTGGACCTCCTCCTCGACGGTCTGGCGGCACACTGACCGGCGGCCGTGCCGCCCGCGCAGTCGCGGGACCGTCCCGTGGAACGCCCAACGCGCCCAACGCGCCCAACCCGCCCGACCCGCCCAGGCCCTTCGGACCTCGTCAGCCCGGTACTGGTCTTCGACCTGGGAAGCCACGGCTCTTGCACACTCGACCTCCGTGAAGGGGGGGTGCTCACGCCCCGTACTCCCCGGGGCACCTGACGACCCGTGACCATGCGTACCGAAACCTCGCTCCGCCAGCCTCACCGGCCTCCTCGACGACGACCGTCGCCCGGGCCGGTGCCACGTTCCCGGGCAACGTTTCTGGACTCCCGACACCTGCTGTTCCCCGATTCTGAAGCCGGGGCGTGGATTCCCCTTCAGCAGGCTGTCGCTTCTCCTGCCCACCCCCGCTCGCCCGTTGTTCCGTCTTGGAGGACACCGTGCCCATGACCACCCCCATCGACCTGAGCCCCCGGAGTGCACCCACCGGCGGCTCCCGACGTCTGACCGGCTACCTCAGCCGCCCCGACGGACCGGGTCCGTGGCCGGGCGTCGTCGTCGTACACGAGATGTTCGGGGTGGAGGCCAATATGCGCCGCCACGCCGAACGTCTCGCCCGCGCCGGATACTTGACCCTGATGCCCAACCTGTACACCGACGGAGGAATACGGCGCTGCCTGGTCTCGACCATGCGGGCCGCGACCTCCGGCCAGGGGCCCGCCTACCAGGACATAGCGGCAGCCCGGGCGGCCCTGGCCGAGGACCCGGACTGCACCGGCAGGATCGGGATCATCGGCTTCTGCATGGGCGGAGCCTTCGCCCTGATGACTGCGGGCAGCGGAGACTATGATGCGGTCTCCGCCAACTACGGCAGGCTGCCCGAGGATCCCGACAAGGTCCTGGTCGGAGCCTGCCCCGTCGTCGGCAGCTACGGCCGTCGCGACCCCGTGGTCGGAAAGGGCGCCGCGGCCAAGCTGGAGACCGCCCTCGACCGCCTCGGCGTCATCCACGATGTCAAGGAGTACCCCGAGCCGGCGGGCCACGCCTTCCTCAACGATGCACAGTTCGGGCCGCGCGTGCTGCAACCGCTGTTCCGCGTCACCGGGTTCGGCCCGGACCCCGAAGCCGCCGCCGACGCATGGCGGCGCATCGAAGCCTTCTTCGCCACACACCTGAATCCGCAGCCGGCACCGTAAACCCGTACGGGCCAAGTGCCGTGTCACTGCTCGGGAGTGGACTTCGCCACCTCGCCCGTCGCCGCCCCTGGTGCTGCGGACGAACTGGACTGCGCCATCACGCAGTTGGCCCATGTCGGGGAGCGATGATCAGTCGCACGGGGACGGTTCCGCGACCACCCGGAGAACCGCGTGATCGCAGGTGGGAAGAATTCACGAGCACCGTCACCCGTCTGCCCTGCCCCCGGGCGGCCGAGAACCGGCGGCCCGCTGGAGCAGGCGTGTGGCGTCGCTGCTGATGATCGCGGCCGTCGAGGCTGCGTTGAGATCTGCCGCCTCGACACGGTCGGGCACTCCCAGGACTGGGCGCGTGTTCGCAGCTGCGCGCCTCGGGCGCACATGCCGCGCGTGGCCCGACCGGCCCAGGTAGGCAGGCAGATAGCCGCCCTGTGCACCGAGCAGATGTCGAGGGCCGGGTGGCGGTCCAGCAGTCCGGAGAACACGATGCGGGAAAGAGCGATGGCGGTCTCCACCGGATTACCGACGGTTATTGGCCAGGTAGTGGGCGACGGGACGCTCGCCCGGCGTGCACCCCCATGGGCGGATGATCACCAGCGTGCCGAACTCTTCGGCGGCCGCCCAGAAGTCGGCCAGCGCCTGGTGGTCCAGTTCCCGCTCTCCTGCCCTAGGGGGTGTTTCGAAAGTCCCGCACAGCACCCACGGCGCCCGGCACGCACTCTCGCCGCACCAGCCGAAAGCCCAAGTACATCCAGTACGAGAGCTTTCGTCCGGCACGCCGAGAGCACGCACCGGACACCGCGGGCACCGCACAGGACTTTCGAAACACCCCCTAGTGCCGATCTGCACGCCGCGGAGAGTGAGGTCGACGACGCAGCGCTCCAGCTGACGAACGGTCAACTGCGGGATCGGCCGATGCAGAGCCGAGTCCCGGCTCGTCAGGTTCCCGGTACGTGATCCAGATCCATGTCCGTGACGGTGACCCAGTCGGGTTCGACCACAAGCAGGCTCAGCTGCTCGTCCTGGAGATCGACATCGACGGCGTACCGGAAGCCGGTCGCCTCCGCGGCCTCGACACCAGCCCGGTCGCCCTCCGTCACGGCATAGACCACCCGGCGGCAGCCGGGATCCGCTGCCCGGACGGCACGCACCAGTGGCCGGAGGATTTCCGGCAGGGTCTCGGCTCGCAGGCCGGTGTCGATCAGAAGTTCCACATCCCGGGCACCGACCGGATAGGCGTCGCGGAGCCGGCCGGCCGCGCAGCGTTCCACTCCGACGACGGCCTCGCCGCTCGGGCCGCGCAGGCGCAAACTGCCCGTGAAGCGCGTCCACGACTCCACGGTGGTCTGCCAGGGACCGGGGACGTCGAGCGCGGGCAGGGCCGGCACGGTGAGCATCGTCAGTTCCCCTCGTCAGCCAGACGCCGGACGCCGGCCTTGTCCAGCTTTCCGGAGGCGTTCCTGGGGACAGCCGGCACGATCTTCAGGCGTCGGGGCAGCTTGTAGCGGGCGAGCTGTCCGGCCGCGTACTCGTGTACAGCCTCCAGGGTGATCGCCGCCGTGTCGTCCACACTCACGACGGCCTGTACGGTCTCGCCCCACTGTTCGTCGGGAATCCCCACGACGGCGACATCGACCACACCCGGCATGGAGGCCAGCACCCGCTCGACCTCCGCCGGGTAGACGTTCTCACCCCCGCTGATGATCATGTCCTTGAGCCGGTCGACGATATACAGGTAACCGTCCTCGTCGAGGTAGCCGATGTCGCCCGAGTGGAACCAGCCCTCCTCGTCGAAGGCCGCGCGGTTCGCCTCCGGGGTGTTCCAGTAGCCGGCGGTGACGTTGGGGCCGCGGACGACGATCTCTCCCGGCTCCCCGGGCTGGAGGGGCGTGTTGCTGGCCGCATCGACAACCCGGACTTCGGTGAACGGCATGGGGATGCCCGCGGAACCGATCTTGTCAAGGGTGCGCTCGACAGGCAGATGGGTGGCGAACGGTGCGGTCTCGGTCAGACCCCACGCCTGCTGGAGCAGCACGCCGTGCTTGGCGTAGAGCTCGATGAGCGAGGGCGGCACCGGCGCGCCCGCGACCACGATCGACCGCAGGTGGCTCAGGTCCTCGTCGAACAGGCCGGGTTGTCTCGCCAGGGCGGCGAACATCTGGGCGACGCCGAACATGGAGTTGACCCGGTGGGTGACCAGGTCTTCGAGACACGTCTGCGGGTCGAACCCGCGTCTGATCACCACCGTGCCCCCACGCACCAGCGTGCGGAGCACGAAGCTGTTCAGGGCGCCGACGTGGAACAGCGGAGCGGCGGCATAGGTGACGTCGCCACGACGTGTGTCGAGACGGAGCTCGACATTCACGGAGTTCCACCAGACGTTTCCATGGGTGAGGACGACACCCTTGGGCGTGCCGGTGGTGCCGGAGGTGAACATCAGGATCGCCGGGTCGTCGGCACCCTTGACGGCGATGGAAGCCGTGGGAGCAGCGGCTGTGATGCGGGGTGCCCATGGCTCCCAGCCCGATGCGCCCGCGGTCGGCACCTCGCAGTCGTCGTCCACCAGGAGGAAACGCGCGAGGGTGGTCCTGTCGCGCACGTTGTCGACGCTTTCCCGGTGTCCCTCTTCGCAGACGAGGGCGGTGGCGCCGCTTCGGACGAGCACAGCCTCCAACTCGGCCTCGGCCAGCCGGAAGTTGACCGGGACGAAGACGGCCCCCAGCCGGTGCGCGGCGAGCAGCGTGACGAGAAAGGAGCTGCTGTTGAGGCCGAGGTGGGCGACCCGGTCTCCGTCGCCGATGCCGCCGTCTGCGAGGACGGTGGCCAGGCGGGCGGCCTTGTCATCGAGTTCGGCGTAGGTGAGGTCACCGCCCGGATAACGGATGACGACACAGCCGCCCTGGTAACGGGCGTTGTGCGCGACGGCGGCGGCCGGGTTGAGGTCGACGTGCAGGCCCGAGTTGCGTGGGTGCGGTGTCGTGGCTGATGGCGGGATCACGAGCGGCTCCTCGTTGAGCGTCGGAAATCGAGCGCAGGAGAACAGGCGTCAGAGGTGGTCGCCGCCGGCGGCACTGGCGAATCCGCGTACGCCTATGCCGCCGTCGACGTTGATCGCGTGCCCGGTGATCGGACCGCTCTGGGCACGGGAGGCGAGCAGCACATAGGGCCCGGTGAAGTCACGCGGATCGGTGCTGGAGTCGTGCAGCGGGATGGGCGGCGGCGGGGTGTCCGGGCCCTGCTTGGCGAAGGACGCCGAGATCGACCGGTCGGCCAGCCCCAGTCCCTGTGGCCCTCGCAAGTCGGTGTTCATGCCGCCGCAGGCCACGCCGTTGACGCGGACCTTGGGTGCCAGCTCGTAGGCGAGTTCGCGCATCAGGCCCAGGCAGGCGTGCTTGCTCGCCGTGTAGAGGGGTCCGCCGCCGTTGACGTAGAAGGAGGCGTTGGAGAGGGTCATGACGATGCTTCCGCGTGTCTTGACCAGCTCGCGCCACGCGGCCTCCGCCGCGAGGACGTAGCCCTTGACGTTGACGGCGAAGATCTCGTCGAACGCCGTGTTCAGTTCCTGGCCGCTGAGCCGGGTGAGCTGTCGCTGGTAGTCCCATACTCCCGCGTTCGCCACGAGGGTGTCGAGCTTTCCGAAGCGGTCGACGGCCTCGGCGACGGCGACGTGCAGACTCCCGGAGTCGCGCACATCGGCCACGACGGCGTGGATGCGCGACGGGTCGGCGGCATCGCGTACGACCTCGTCCAGCCGATTCTTGTCGCGGCCCAGAATCGTGACCGACGCTCCCTCGGCGAGGAAGCGCTCGGCGACGGCACGACCGATGCCCGACCCGCCCCCGGTGATCAGAGCCGCCTCACCCTCCAGCCAGCCGCTCGTCATGACCGCTCCCGGAGGAAGCCGGTGACCAGCGCGTCGAACTCGGGCTGCCGCTCCAGCTGGACCCAGTGGCCGCACCGCCCGAACACGTGCAGCTGCACGTCACGGATCTGCTTGAGCATGAGCTGGGCACCTTCGAGGGTGATGGTCCGGTCGTCGCGGCCCCAGAGCAGCAGCGTGGGCGCCTTGATCTTGTGCAGGTCCCGCCACAGGGGATCCATGCCACCCCGCTTGCCGAAGGCCGCGTTGTAGTGGTGGTAGAAGGCGATGTGGCTTTCGTCGAGCGAGGCCTCGTAACGGGCACGGACGACGTCCTCACCGAACTGCCTGTGATCGAAGACCATGGCGCGGATGAACGCCGCCATCTTCTTCTCGCTCGGTCCGCCGCCGTTGTAGTAGCGGAACATCTCCTTCTGCCCCTCCGTGGGAGTCGGGCCGAAGGGGAGCCATCCACCGCCAGGGGCCATCAGCACGAGCCGGGAGACACGCTCCGGGCGCTGCTGGGCCATGGCGAGGGCTGCGGCGCCGCCGAGGCTGTTGCCCAGCAGGTGGAAGGTGTCGATGCCGAGCGAGTCGAGGGTTTGGTACAGCGCGTCCGTGGTGATCTCGGTGATGGACCGCGCCTCCAGGTCCGCCTCACTGGGACGGTAACTGGCGCCGAAGCCGGGCTGGTCGGGCAGGACGACGCGGAAGTGCCGGGCCAGGGCGGGGAGGTTCTGACGGTAGTTGCTGACGCCGGAGGCGCCGGGGCCGCCGCCGTGCAGCATCACCAGCACGGGTCCCTCGCCGGTTTCAGTGACGGCGATCTCCCCGAGGGACGTGGCTACTCGGTGGTGTTTCAGTTCGAGGTCGGTCACAGCAATGTCCCATCAGAAAAAGGTCGAGATGTTCTTCGCCTGGAGGATGTTCTGGTCCAGGAGGATGGTCCGGCGGGCCACTCGAAGCCCGCCGTCCTCGACGCGCCGCACGATGTCCGTGCGGCCGCCGGCGAAGACGTTCTCCTCCCGCTCCAGCCGGTTGCGGTAGACGAGAAAAGCCGAGCGCACCCACAGGTCGTCCTCGGTGAATCCTTCGTGCTCGGCGGGGTCGATGTGGCTGACCATCACGTTGGTGATCAGATGCCGGGTCCGGGAGGGCGGGTCCTCGGCCCAGGCCATCCCGGAGTCGAACCGGCGGATGCGCCAGGCGAGGCTCTCCTTGCTCTCGTCGTAGAAGGCCGCCTCGCCCCGTGCGGCCACGGACAGCGCCTGCTGCCGGCGCAGCCGGTTGCTGCGGGTGGGCATCCAGTAGTCGAGGTCGTCGGCGAGCAGGTCGAGCCAGTCGGCGTAGCGGCCGTCGTCGAGGAGGGCGGCCTCCTCGTAGTAGAACTGCTCGACCTCGAAGTGGGTGTCACGGTCGGCGCGTGCCCCCGCGCGTGACCGGATCTGCTCGGTGCCTGTGCTCACGGTGTCATTCGATCCTTTCTCGGACCCGGGTGAAACGGCCTGTGCCGTCAGGCGGCACATCAGCCGCGCAGCAGGCCGCGCAGGTTCACGGCCGGGTCGGCCAGCCGGTCGGCGGTGACGCGGACACGGCGGTCGATCAGCCGGCGAGCGGCTCTGACGGCGGCCGGGTCGTCGACCGAGGCGGCCGCGACGACCAGCCCGTCCCTCAGACCGAAGACGGAGAAGGACGGGTCGTCGTAGGAGCCCCTGAGGACGGTCTGCGCGGCTGCCTCCATGTGCCCGACGGCCTCGATGTGGAGTCCGTGCCGGTCCGTCCAGAACCAGGGCGCGGCAGGCGCCGGTTCCGGGGCGCCGAGGAGGGTCGCCGCTGCCCTGGCACCGTCGTGCTGGGCTGCTTCCCAGTGCTCGGTGCGGGGCACTCCGCGCATACGGGCAGGGTCGCCGACGGCGAGCACCGCCGGGTTCGAGGTGACGTGACGCTCGTCGACGACGATGCCGCGGTCCACCTCCAGCCCGGCCGCCTGCGCCAGCTCGGTGCACGGCACCATGCCGACGCCGAGCACCACCGCGTCGAAGAGCCGTGTGACTCCGCCGAGCCCGACCTCGATGCCCTCGGGCCGGTCGACAAAGGACTCCACGGCGGCCTGTACGGCTGTGACCCGGTGGCGGGTGTGCAGTGCGTGCAGCCAGGCGGCCAGCTCCGGGCCGAGCGCGGCGGCCAGCGGCACGGCGACCGGGTCGACGAGGACGACCTCGCAACCGAGACGTACGGCGGTGGAGGCGACCTCGGCACCGATCAACCCGGCGCCGACGACCAGCACTCTGGCACCGGGAGCGAGAGCCGGGCGCAACCGGTCGGCGTCGTCCGCCGTGCGCAGGACATGCACGCGCTCGCCACCGATACCCGGAATCGGGAGACGGGCGGCGGCACCGCCCGTCGCGAGCACGACACGGTCGGCGGGAAGCAGGTGCCCGTCGCCGAGCTCGACGGCGCCGTCCCCTGGCCTCAGCGCGGTCACCGTCGTCCGGTTGATCAGCCGTACCCGCTGGTCGTCGTACCACCGGGGAGGCTGGAGGGCGATCTCCTTGACGTCCTTCGTGCCGGTCAGGAAGTCCTTCGACAGCGGGGGACGGTCGTAGGGGAAGTCCCCGGAATCGACGAGGGTGACATCACCGTCGAAGCCGCCCGCTCGCAGCGAGGCGGCAGTGCCGACGCCGGCGATGCCGCCGCCGACGATGACGACACGCTCGGTCACGGCGACTCTCCCGGGAAGAGGTAGACCTCGCCGTCACGGACCTCGACGCGGTGCGGGCAGGCGTTCTTTGTCGCGGGCAGGCCCTGGACCTCGCCGTTCTTCAGGCAGAACTTGCTGGAGTGCAGCGGGCATTCGACGAATCCGCCCTCCACCCAGCCATCGGCCAGTGAGGCGTCCTCGTGCGTACAGGTGTCGTCGAGCGCGTAGACACTGTCGTCGGTGTCGCGCAGCAGGGCGATGTCGTCGGCGGTGCCGGTGACCGCCTTGTCGATGGCGATGCCCTCGCCCTGGGGGATGTCGGCCAGGGCCGCTACTCGAATACCGCTGCCGTTGCTCATGCGTGGTGCTCCTCGTGCCAGGCGGGCGTGTTCATCAGTTCGCGCCAGCGTGCGTAGAAGGCCCGGCCGGCGGCGTCGCTGTAGAGCTCGCTGGTCCTGCCGGGGTGGCGGCCGTCCTCGCGTTCGCTGCCCATGCCCATCTGGTAGTTGAGAGCGACGCCGCCTGTGATGAAGCCGTGCGAGATGGCCTGCACCTCGCTCCAGTTCTCACCGTCGTCCTGCTCGAAGATGCCGCTGGGTCCGAACGTCCGCAGGTTGTACAGGCGTTGGGCCTCGCGGACCTCTTCGGGCATGGACTTGTCGACGATGGTCCAGGCCCATACCTCCATGCGGTCGGGGCCCTTGGGGTGCCAGATCCGGATGGATCCGTTGACGGGGAGGTAGGAGAAGTTGGGGAAGACGGTGGCGTGTCCGTTGGTCAGCGGTCCCTCGACGCGGGCCTCGCCGAGCCGCTCCCGCAGCGCGTCGTAGTCCGTCCACTCGTGCACGGTCTGGGCGTCGAAGCGGTTCTTGGGATGGACCGGGAAGCCGGCGCCGTGCCCGTTCGGGTCCACGTACTGGCGGCCGGTGCGGTGCACGACCTCGTCCTTGGGTTTCTTGCCGGACGGCGAGAGGACCATGAGCGCCGAGGCGTGGCTCATGTTGACGTGGTACCAGTCGGTGGCGAACTGCTCGGCGGCCAGCTTCCAGTTGCCTTCCAGGACCCACTTGTGGACTCCGCCGACGACGACCGTCCCCTCGTCGTCGTGGTCGAGCATCGCGTCCATGTACCAGGCCATGTCGCCGAGCGACTCCCGCAGCGGGATCGGGTCCGGATTCCAGGTGCCGAAGACCAGCCCGTGGTACGTCTGCACGTACGGCACCTCGACAAGGCCCCACTGCCCCGTCTCGAAGGACTCCGGGTAGCCGTCCTTGTTGGGCACGCTGACCAGCGAACCGTCCAGGTTGTACGACCAGCCGTGGTAGGTGCAGGTGAAGTTGCGGGTGGTGCCGAAGTCGGCGCGGCAGACGCGGGCACCCCGGTGCCGGCAGGAATTGAGGTAGGCGCGGATACGCCGGTCACGGTCCAACGTCACGATGACCGGGTCCTCGCCCATGTACGTCGTGAAGAAGTCGCCGGGCTTGTGGAACTGGTCGGTGTGCGCGAGGAACAGCCAGCTCGGCGCGAAGACGCGGCGCAGCTCCTGGCGGTACAGCTCCTCGTTGGTGAAGATGACGCGATCCAGCAGCCCGCCCTCAGCGTCGACGAGCCCGGATACGTCGATGTTCCGCGCCAGGTCCGCCGGACGCCGCAGCGCCCCGCGCGGGGCCGCCGTGGCCGCGCCCTGAGGTTCGATCGTCGAGGTCATGAGCCCAGGCAACAGCAGCGACGCGGCCGGGTGCCATCCGTCGTTCCGTACGGCGGCACGCGCGCTGTCGGCAGTCGGCGGGCGCGGGGGAGCGTGAACGCATGCTTGCTGCCATCGCCATCTCCCAGAGCGCGACCGATCCGCTGGCGGGGCTCGTCCTCGGGGAAGTCCCCGAGCCTGAGCCCCGCCCCGGCTGGTCGACCGTCCGTGTGGTCTCCTCGTCGCTCAACATGCACGACCTGTGGACCCTGCGCGGCGTCGGTCACCCGCCCGAGCGGCTGCCCATCGTCCTCGGCTGCGACGCGGCCGGCTATGACGAGAACGGCAACGAGGTGCTCGTCCACCCGGTGATCGCCGACCCGGACGCCGGTCTCGGCGACGAGACGCTGGACCCCGGGCGTGCTCTGCTGTCGGAGCAGCACCACGGGGCGTTCGCCGAATACCTCACAGTCCCCACCCGCAACCTGATCCCCAAGCCGTCCTGGCTCACCTTCGACGAGGCGGCCTGTCTGCCGGTCGCCTGGGGCACCGCGTACCGCATGCTCTTCACCCAGGCGGGAATCCGCGCGGGCGACCGGGTCCTCGTCCAGGGGGCCGGGGGCGGCGTCGCGTCGGCCGCGATCAAGCTGGCCGTGGCCGCGGGCGCCGTCGTGTACGCCACCAGTCGCAGCGAGGACAAGCGGCGGCAGGCCGAATCCTGGGGCGCGCGCAAGGCCGTTCCCACCGGCGAACGGCTGCCCGAGCGCGTGGACGTCGTGATCGAGACGGTCGGTGAGGCCACCTGGTCGCACTCCATGAAGTCGCTGCGTCCCGGCGGCACGATCGTCATCGCCGGAGCCACCAGCGGGACGAACCCGCCCGCCGACCTCGGCCGGATCTTCTATCTCCAGCAGCGCGTCCTCGGCTCGACCGGCTGCACCCGCAGCGAACTGGTCTCACTGCTGAAGCTCATGGACGCCACCGGCCTGCGCCCGGTCGTCGACCGGGCGCTGCCGCTGGACGAGATCCACAAGGGCTTCCAGCTCATGATCGACGGGCGGCTCACCGGCAAGCTCGTCATCCATCCCTCCGCCCCTCACGAGCAAGGAGCCCCGCGATGACCGCCGCCGTCGGCCTGTCCCACTCTCCCCTCATCGGCAAGAACGACCCGTCCCCGGACGTCCTGTCGGCCGTCGAGGACGCCGTCGAGGCGGCTCGCTCCTTCGTCCGCGCCTTCGACCCCGACCTGGTCGTGCTGTATGCCCCGGACCACTACAACGGCTTCTTCTACAAGGAGATGCCTCCGTTCTGCCTGGCCATCGAGGCGAACGCCGTCGGCGACTTCGGCTCCGCCGCCGGACCCCTCTCCGTCGACACCGACGCCGCCCGCGCCCTCGCCCGCGGGGTTCTCGACCGCGGAGTCGACCTGACCGTCTCGGCCCGGATGACCGTCGACCACGGCTTCGTCCAGCCGCTGGAAGTCCTCTTCGGCGGCATCGACAAGGTGCCGGTCGTACCGGTGTTCGTGAACGGTGTGGCCACCCCGCTCGGCCCGGTCAGCCGTATCCGGGCACTCGGGACCGCGATCGGCGAAGCGGCCGCCGCACTGGACCGCCGTGTGCTGTTCCTCGGCTCCGGCGGGCTCTCCCACGACCCGCCCGTCCCCGTGCTCGACGGCGCCCCGCCCCGGGTCGCCGACGCCCTCATCGAGGGGCACCCGCCCACACCCGAGCAACGGGCCCGGGGCGAGGAGCGGGTGATCCGGGCGGGCCGCGAGTACGCCTCCGGCTCGACCCGCATGGTGCCCATCAACCCCGCCTGGGACAACCTGGTCCTGGACACCCTGGAAAGCGGCCGGCTCGCCGACGTGGACGCCTGGACCGTGGAGTGGATGGGCGCCGAGGGCGGTGGCTCGGCCCACGAGGTCCGCACCTGGATCGCGGCCTTCGCGTCCCTTGCGGCGACCGGCTCGTACCGCATGACTTCCCGCTTCTACGCACCGATCCCCGAATGGATCGCGGGCTTCGCCGTGGCTACCGCAGAACAGGAACCGAACCGATGACCGAACGCGAACGAGCCATCACCATCGCGACGGACAGGCTGACGACCGCAGCGGTCAAGCGGGAACCCTGCGCCCCGGTCCGCGATCTGCTGGGCGCCGGCGACATCGACGCTGCCTACGAGGTGCAACGCCGTCTCACCGCCCGCCGACTGGCCGACGGGGCCGTCCGCACCGGCCGGAAGATCGGCCTGACCTCGCCGGCCGTACAGAAGCAACTCGGCGTCGACCAGCCGGACTTCGGCGTCCTGTTCTCCGACATGGACGTCTCCGCCCTCGCCGAAGTGCCCACAACACGGCTGCTCCAGCCGAAAGTCGAGGCGGAGATCGCCTTCCTCCTCGCCACCGACCTGGACGGGGACGATCTCGACCTGGCCGCCGTCCGCGCCGCGGTCGCCTACGCGATGCCCGCCCTGGAGATCGTGGACAGCCGCGTCGCCGACTGGGACATCACCATCACGGACACGGTCGCCGACAACGCCTCCAGTGGCCTGTACGTCCTCGGCGAGTCCCGTCTCCCGCTCACGGCCTTCGAGCCCCGTGAGGCGACCATGCGGATGTACGTGGACGATGTCCTCGTCTCCGAGGGCACCGGCACCGCGTGTCTCGGCGATCCCCTGAGCGCCCTGCTGTGGCTGGCCCGTACGGCGCGCGCCTACGGAGACCCACTGCGGGCCGGCCAGGTCGTCCTCTCCGGCGCGCTCGGCCCCATGGTCAGCGTCTCCCCTGGCGTCACCGTCTTCGCGGAGATCTCCGCCCTGGGCACTGTCACCGCCGCGTTCACCGACAAGGAGCCGTCATGACCGCCCTGAAGAAGACGAAAGTGGCCGTGATCGGTTCCGGCAACATCGGCACCGACCTGATGATCAAGGTGCTCCGTCTCTCGGAGACACTGGAGATGGCGGCGATGGTCGGCATCGACCCGGCCTCCGACGGGCTCGCCCGCGCCCGCCGTCTGAAGGTGCCCACCACCCATGAAGGCGTCGACGGCCTGATCCGCATGGACGGCTTCGACGAGATCGACATCGTCTTCGACGCCACCTCGGCCAAGGCCCACATCGCCAACGCGGACAGGCTCACCCCCTTCGGCAAGCGGCTCGTCGACCTCACCCCCGCGGCTGTCGGCCCCTTCGTCGTCCCGGCGGTCAACCTCGACGACAACCTGGACGCCGCCGACGTCAACATGGTCACCTGCGGCGGGCAGGCCACCATCCCGATCGTCCACGCCGTCGCACGTACGACTCCCGTCCCGTACGCGGAGATCGTCGCCTCCATCGCGTCGAAGTCGGCCGGGCCCGGCACCCGCGCCAACATCGACGAGTTCACCGAGACCACCTCCGCGGCGATCGAGACCGTCGGCGGCGCCACGCGTGGCAAGGCGATCATCGTCCTCAACCCCGCCGAGCCCCCGCTGATCATGCGGGACACGGTGTTCTGCCTGATCGGCGACGCCGATCACGACGCGATCCGCGCCTCCGTGACCGACATGGTGGCCGAGGTCGCCCAGTACGTCCCCGGCTACCGGCTCAAGCAGGACCTCCAGTTCACGCCCGTACCGGCCGACGAACCGGTCCACACCCTCCTGCCCGCCGAAGCGCCGCGGGTGATGACCAAGGTCTCGGTCTTCCTGGAGGTCGAGGGCGCCGCCCACTACCTCCCCGCCTATGCGGGCAACCTCGACATCATGACCTCGGCCGCCCTGCGCACCGCCGAGCGCATCGCCCAGCACGCACGACAGGGGGCATCCGCATGACCACCAGCCTCTACATCCAGGACGTCACCCTGCGGGACGGCATGCACGCCGTACGGCACCGCATCGCCCCCGCCGACGTCCAGCGCATCGTCGCCGCCCTGGACGCGGCCGGCGTGGACGCCATCGAGGTCGCCCACGGCGACGGCCTGGCCGGCGGCTCGCTCAACTACGGCGCCGGCAGCCACACGGACTGGGAATGGATCGAAGCAGCCGCCTCGGTCCTCGAACGGGCCAGGCTCACCACGCTCCTGCTCCCCGGCATCGGCACCATCGCCGAACTGAAGCAGGCCTACGCGCTCGGTGTCCGCTCGGTCCGCATCGCCACCCACTGCACCGAGGCCGATGTCTCCGCCCAGCACATCGCCACGGCCCGCGACCTCGGCATGGACGTCTCCGGCTTCCTCATGCTCAGCCACATGGCCCCGGCCCCAGAACTGGCCGAGCAGGCACGGCTGATGGAGTCCTATGGCGCCCACTGCGTGTACGTCACCGACTCCGGAGGCCGTCTCACCATGGACGGTGTCCGTGAACGCGTCCGCGCCTACCGCGACGCGCTGCGGCCGGAGACCCAGATCGGCATCCACGCCCACCAGAACCTCTCCCTGGCAGTGGCCAACTCGGTCGTCGCCGTCGAGGAGGGGGGCACCAGGGTGGACGCGTCCCTCGCCGGACACGGCGCGGGGGCGGGCAACTGCCCGATCGAACCGTTCGTCGCCGTCGCCACCCTCAACGAGTGGAAGCACGGCTGCGACCTGTTCGCCCTGCAGGACGCGGCGGACGATCTCGTACGACCGCTGCAGGACCGTCCGGTCCAGGTCGACCGCGAGACGCTCACTCTGGGCTTCGCCGGCGTCTACTCCAGCTTCCTCCGGCACGCCGAGGCAGCCTCCCGGCAGTACGGCATCGACGTACGCAGCATCCTGCTGGAAGTGGGCAGGCGCGGGCTGGTCGGCGGGCAGGAGGACATGATCGTCGACATCGCGCTGGATCTGCTGCGGGCCGCTCCGGCGGCGTCCTGACCGTCAGGTGGTCGCGACGGAGGGGGTGCCACCGCGCGCGGTGGCACCCTCATCCGGCACGGGTCATGCGGTACGGGCCAACCCCCTCGCCGCTGCCTGCGAGGCCGCGGCGGCGACCCGGCGGGCATGCACGCTCAGCCGTCGCGTGTCGATCTGGCCGAGCCGGCCGGCGACCGAAAGGGCCGCGACCGCTCGCCCGGCGCGGTTCAGCACCGGCGCCGCCACGCAGGCCACGCTGACCCTGCTCATGTGCTCACCGGTCGGCGACGGCGCGGCGGTGATGGTGGTCTGCTCACCGCGCCGCATCCGCAACCTGTCAGGGCCGGCGGTACGGGTCCGGGCCAGCACATAGATCTCCGGAACTGACCAGTCGGATGCCGAGCCGGCCGCCGCCCGGGCCAGCGCTCTGGCCTACGAGCAAGCGGGCCTGGGTCCCCACGACCTCGACGTCGTCGAGGTGCACGACGCCGCCGCACCCGCCGAGCTGATGGTGTACGAGGAACTCGGCCTGTGCGGCCCGGGCGAGGGTTCCGCACTGCTCAGGTCAGGCTCGACGGCCCTCGGCGGCCGTGTCCCGGTCAACCCCTCCGGCGGCCTGCTCTCCCGCGGGCACCCGCTGGGTGCCACCGGGTGCGCCCAACTGGTCGAACTCACCGATCAGTTGCGTGGGCGCTGCGGGCCGAGGCAGGTACCCGGAGCCCGGGTCGCGCTCGCCGAGAACGGCGGCGGCTTCCTGGGCACGGACCCCGCCGCCATGGTCGTCACGATCCTCACGGCGGACTGATCCACCGATTTCCGCTCTTGCACGGTGGTCGTCGTCTCCGGCGACGAGGCTGCGGCCGAGGAAACGGCGGCCGCGATTCCGGGCGCCACCCACCAGGTCTGCGCGATGTCCGGGACGAGCAGGAGATCCAGGCGCTGATCGACGCGGCCGTCAAGCGGCACGGTGCCCTGCACGTCATGGTGCCCAACGCCGGAGTCGGAGGTCCCTGTCCGCTGCTGGAGATGGACCACGCGAAGCGTGTTCAGGACGCTGCCCCGGGACCCACGGGTCCCGGGGCTCGCGTCATCCGGGCGCCGAACCAGTCGCAGGCCCGAAGAGCCAGTTCCAGATCAGCTGTGTTCTGTTCCCACGGGCGGCCGAGCGACTCGACCGCCTTCTGAACGCGGTACTGGACGCTGTTCTTGTGCATCATGAGCCGTTCACCGGCCGCCGTGTAACTTCCGTGCAGGGCGAGGAAGACACCCAATGTCTCTCTGAGTCGGCCGAACCGCTCGCCGTCCTGGGCGAGCGGGCCGAGGACGGACCGTACCCAATCCCGTGCGGACTCCAGGTCGGAGCACATCAACGCGAGCGGACCGACCTCTGCGAACCAGGTGGCGGGGGCGTCCGCAGGTCCGCCTAGCGTTGCCGCGGTATGGGCCAGCAGTGCCTGCCGATGGGGGGCGCGGAAGCCTTCGACTCCCTGCGCGGGCTCTCCGAACGCCACCCGCAGCGGCCACCGGTCCAGCACCTCCGCAAGCCTGGATTTCGACAGCACATGGCCTGACGGCAGCGGGAGCCGGGCCCACGCGAGTCGCTCGTCGAGCGGGACGACCAAGCGTGCGTCACCGCCGGCGACCCGAGCGAGACTTCGTACCACGCCCTGCGGGTCCGCCGCCTGCTCGCCGGCCGTGGCGCCACCGCCGCTCCACACGATGAGTCCCAGGTGATCGCGGTCGAGCGGATAATTCAGCGCCGTCGCCGCCTCCCCTGCGTCGGCGCCCGACAGCAGCGCCTCGGCGGCGGCCTGTTGAGCAACGGCACGGTTGCGCACCCAGAGGTCCCGCTCCCGCTCATGGGCCGCGGTCACCTGCTCGGAGACGATGTCGACGTACGAGAACAGGCGACGGGTGAAGACGGTGCCGGCGAGGGCCAGTACCTTCACATCACCGGCCTGCCGGCCCAGCCGGTCCCAGCAGTCCGGCAGGAAGCGGGCGTGCGCCAGCCGGTACGCCCTGACCAGCGCACTGGTCGGGATGCCGCGCTGAGCCAGCCGCCGGGCGTACTCGACGGCGGCCACCGGGGCCTCGACGCGGCTGACGTCGATCCGGTGCTGCATGAGATGAACGATCAGTGAAACGTTCTCCTCGATGCTCGCTGACAGCATCCCCTCGATGTCCGGGTCCCCGCGGAGTGAGGGGATGCGGTCCAGGATCCCCCGTCGCAGATCGTCGCTGATCTCGGGGATTCGCTGCGCGAACTCGCCGACCATGTTCCGGATCAGCAGATCGACATCGCCTTCGGTGTCCACGCCGCCTCCTCGCACCCGTAACGGGTCAGCCGAGAGAATCTCCCGACCCCACGGCCGTATTCTGGCGCGACGGCAGATCCGTACCCCGGACGTGTGCCGCACCGTGGCACAGGGGCTAGTACTGCAACGGTGTGGTGGCTGCTGGCCAGCTTGGTCGTTGGTGTGGTTACGGGTGGGGATCTTGCCGATGTCAGGTTGTGTGCGGGTGAACTGGGTGCTCCGCATGAGCGGTTCGGGCGCCGGTTCACCGGGAGGAGCCGCGTGAGTCGGCGCCGGCTTACATGCGGGGCTTCTCCGTTGGAGCGGAAGAACGGCTGGACGCTGGCGGAGGAGGCCGGGCACGCGGGTCCTGATCGCATCCACCGGTTGCTGAACCGGATCGAGTGGACTGCCGACAAGGGCCTGGACGACGTACCATGCCGGGCCTACCAGCAACTGCCCCGAGGGGGCGGCGCGCCGTACGCCGCCCCAGCCCTGGACCTAGAACATCGTGTTGTCGTTCGCCGACGTCTCCGGCACGGCCTGGATCACGTCCCAGTGCTCGACGATCTTCCCGTGCCGTACCCGGAACAGATCCACAATCGCCTGACCCCGCGCACCCGGCGCTTCCACAAAGTGATGGTGGACCGCGACCAGGTCGCCCTGCGCGATCACCCGCTTCGGGGAGACCTTCAGCTGCGGGAGGGCCGCGAAGAGTCCGCCGAGTCCTGCCTTCACGCCCTCCACCCCGTCGGGGACGTTCGGGTTGTGCTGGTGGTACTCGGGGCCGTAGTAGCGGTCGATCGCCGACAGATCCTGGTTGACCATGAGTTCGTTGAAGGCCTTGGTGACCAGCTTCTTGTTGTACTTGGTGAGCCACGCTGGCCCCGGCTGCTCCGTGCGCGGCCAACTCTCCGTCGAGAACATGTCGTTGCCGTTCACGGAAGTCTCGGGCACGTTCTGCCCCACGTCCCAGTGCTCGGCGATCTTCCCGCCCTGGAACCGGAAGATGTCGAAGACCGCCGTGCCCCGTTCGCCCGGTGTCATGACGACGTTCGAGTGGACGAGCACCAGGTCGCCCTCGGATATCACCCGCTTGATGTCGTACTTGGCGTCCGGGAACTGCTGGTGGAGGTCCGTACCGAGGTTCTTCAGCGCCTCGGCGCCGTCGGGCGCGAGCGGGTTGTGCTGGATGTAGTCCGGGCGGACGTAGCGGTCGACAACCTCGGTGTCGCCCCGCTCGAACAGGCCCTTGAGGACGCGTACGGTGACGGCCTTCTGGTAGCTGAGGCGGGCGGAGTCGCCATAACCGGAGTGGGTGCCATAACCGGAGTGAGCGCCGTAACCGGCGTACCCGGCGGAAACGGCGGACGGCGCCGCGACGGCAGGTACGGCGGCGGCGCCCAGCAGGGCGGCGGAAGCCACGAAAGCGACGAGTGCCCTGCGGGCAGGAGTGGTGGGGGTCACGGTGCGTTCTCCTCAAGAAGGTCGGCAAGAAGATTGAGCAGACGTTGAAAGCTCAACATCATGCTTTCTGCAGGCAAAAGCAAGTACGTAGCCTGTCACTGAGAGTGGTAGGAACTCGGCGCGTAGCCAGGGCGCGCAGGATCATGTCGCGGGCAAGGTCGCCTTTGGTGGCGTAGGCGGCGAAGACGCCGATCTGGCAATTCTCTGTCCGTCCGAAGAGCCGTAGCTGAATAACTGTCAGAGTGGATCTGCTGGACGATCTCCGTGGAGTGGCAGGCGAACTTTGAGCTGTTCCAGGGTGCGCGCGGGCGAACCGGGCAGCGGGGTGACGACGACACGTGCAGGTCCAGAAGGCGATGGCCGTCTTGGAACTGGTTGGACAGGTTGGTGCGGCCGACGTCCAGCAGTTGGGCCAGGAGCGTGCTGGTGACAGCTCTGCGGCGGCGCAAAAGAGCAGCCAGGAGGCGGTGTGAGCTGACCCCGGTTTCGTGGAGTCCCTGAAGCCAGGCTTGTGATCCTGGCCCGAAGGAGAACCATGAGCTGTGCCAGCACCACGTAAGTACCCCGACACCGACGAGCTCCGCGAGCGGGCCGCCCGCGAGTTCCGCACCACCGGCCGCCCGGTCGCGCATGTCGCCCGGGAACTCGGCATCCACAAAGAAGCCCTCAGGCAGTGGGTCCGCCAGGCCGAAGCCGATACCGGTGACCGTGACGATCGGCTGATCACGGCTGAACACGAGGAGCCGAAGCAACTCCGCAGGGAGAACGCGGAGTTGAAGCGGCGAATGAGATCCTGAAAGCCGCGTCGGTGTTTTTTGCCCAGGAGATCGACCGTCCCCGGACGAGGCCGAGCAAGTGATCGACCACCTGCGCGAGAAGGGTCTCGGGGTCGATCCCGTCTGCCGGGTGCTGGAGCTGTCGCCGCCAACGTACTTCGCCCGCAAAAAGCGGCCGAAGCCAGCCCGCCGGCTGTGTGGGACGAGCAGCTCATGCCGCTGACCGAGCAGGTCCATGCCGAGTCGGGCGGCACCTATGGTGCCCGCCGGATCACCCGCGCGCTCAGACGCAAGGGCGTCGTCGTGGCCCGCTGTACGGGCGAGCGGCTGATGGGCGAGCTGGGTCTGGAGGGCGTTATCCGAGGTCAGCGGCGTCGGACCACTGTCCCCGAGCGCCGGCGCTCCGCCCGCCGGACCTGGTCGACCGGACTTCACCGCGAGCCCGTCCCGATCAGCTGTGGGTGGCGGATATGACGTGGACATGACGTATGTGCGCGCCTGGTCGGGCTGGGTGTATGTGGCTTTCGTCTTGGACGGGTACTCGCGATGATCGTCGGTTGGCGGGTAGCAAGCCACATGCGGACCGAACTCCCGCTGGACGCACTGGAGATGGCACTGTGGCGGAGACGGGTCAAGAAGGGCTCCGGGCTCGGCTCGCCGAGATCGGCGCTGCCGCATCGGTCGGCTCGGTTGCGGACAGCACGACAATGCGATGGCCGAGGCCCTGAACGGCACCTTCAAGGCCGAGCTGATCGAGATGCAAGGTCCCTGGAAGGACTTCGACCAAGCAACAACGCCATCGACGTGCGGGCGGATCCCGTGGGCTCACGACCGAGCATCCGGTGCCGGTGCTCGCGGGGCTGGGCCGACGGCACAACGTATGTGCCGTCGGCCCAGCCGCATTCCTCATCTGTTGCTGTCTTGATCAGAGGTTCAGCAGGCGTGCCGCGTTGTGGTGTGCGATGCGTTTGAGGTCGGTGCGGGAGAACGGCGCTGTGCGGAGGAACTCGACTGCCTCGGCGGTTGATTCGTAGGGGTAGTCGACGGCGAACAGCAGCCGGTCGGCGCCGATGGCGTGGACGGCTCCGCTGAGGGCCGCGTGGGAGAAGACGCCGCTGGTGGTCGCGTAGAGGTTGTGCCGCAGGTAGTGGGAGGGCAGTTGTCGTGGCCTGCTCTTGGGGTCGGCCTGGTGGTAGCGGCTGTCGAGTCGGGCCAGCTGGAAAGGCAGCAGTTCTCCCATGTGCCCCAGCGTCACCGAGGCCCCGGGGAACTCGTCGAACACTCCGCCGTAGATCAGGCGAAGTGCGTGGGCGCCGACCTGTGCTGTCCATCCCCAGGACGGGCCGCTGAGCACGGGATGTCCCTGGAACACCCGCCACTGATCGGCGGGGAAGAGTGCGGGGTGGAGGTAGAGCGTCACGCCGAGCCGTTCGAGTTCGGCCCACACGGGCCGGAACTGCGGCTCGTCGAGGTAGTGGCCCTGAACGTGGTCGTTGTGCAGGACTCCCTTGAGGCCGAGTTGTTCCACCGCCCGGCGCAGTTCGACCACGGAGGCCTGCGGGTCCTGCAACGGCAGGGTGGCGAAGCCGGCGAACCGTGTCGGGTGGGCGGCGACCACTTCGGCCAGGTGGTCGTTGACCCGGCGGGCCGTGGCCACGGCCTCGGAGGGGTTCTCGATGGCCTCCACGCCGGGTGAGGTGAGCGACAGGACCTGTATGTCCACGCCGTGCTCGTCCATGTCCGCCAGCCGCAACTCCGTGAAGTCGGCGAGCCGGCGCCCCCACTCCTGCCCCCAGCCGGGGGGCATACGGGCCTCGCCCGGCCACGGGATCAGCTCCGGAACGGAGAACGCCTCTTCGACTGCGATCACCTTCATGTGGCGCCCCGGGCGGCCGGCGGCGGTCCCGGCCGACGTGGAGGTGGCGGCCTGGGCGGTGGCGGGCGGGGCCGCGAGGGCTGCCGTGCCGGCGGTGACGCCGGCCGCGGCGGCCAGCAGACGCCGCCGCGAGGTGCCCGCGGCGAGGGGGGATCCAGACGATCCTGTCGTCATCGTCCTGCCTTCCATCGGTTTGTGGGAATCGGGGGCATGGGGCCGGGGGGTGGGGATCGATCAGAGCCCAGCATTAGGTAGCCTAATCATAGGCTACCTAATGAAGGGTGATCTGGGAAGCTCCGGTGATGTTGGGCACCAGGCCTGACCGGCTTACCATCGGCAGACCGCGCCGAACCGACCGTCCCGCCGTGAAAGCAGAACCACATGTCCTCCTCCCCGCCTGAATCCGAGCCGCTCATCCGGCTGCTGTGGCGCGCACACAACTGGTTCCGAGCCGCCCTGACCACTGCGTTCGAGGCCCAGGAAGACGGGGCGACCGTCAGCGCGGCACACGTGACCCTGCTCAGTCAGCTCCCGTCAGAAGGGGCGAGCATCGCCGAGCTGGCCCGGCGTCTGGGCGTCAGCGCCCCGACCGCGCACCAGTGGGTCCATGAACTCGTCGCCCTGGGCGTGGTGACCGTGGAGAGCGATCCGCAGTCCGCCCGGTCGAAGCTCGTACTCCTCACGGCGGCCGGTGTCCGGCGCCGCGCAGAGACGATGCAGATACTGGCCGGGCTCGAAGCCGCGCTCGCCGAACGCGTCGGCGCGGATACCGTCACCGCACTACGGGCCGCACTGGAGGAATCGTGGGGATCTCCGGAATCGGTGGCGGCGGACCTCCCCGACCTCCCCACCCGGTAACGCTGTTGAATCCCGGGCGCAGTGGCCGGTACCTCCCCGGGCAGCAGGCGCAAGGCCACCACCCACGGACCGCATGACCGGCCCGGCACGAACCTGCACGACAGAACGCCGCGTACATCGCCTCAGCGGCTCAGTCAGACGTGACCCGCACCGAGCCGCCCTTCCAACTCCAGGGCTCGTACCGCAACATGAACAAGACCGCCCAGCGCGTCCAGCCGGTCATGAACACCACCGAACTGCCGGCGCTGATCGACGACCCCTACCGGGCCGAGACCCAGACCCTCACCACCGGCGCCGAGGCCAACCTGCTCAAACTCGCCGAACTGCGCGGCACACTCACGGCCGAACAGCTCGCGCGGTGGCCTGAGTTGAAGGCAGCGTAAGTCCGCGCCCAGGCCCTCAGTGAGTCCGAGGACGACCGGCTCACCCGCGCGGTCATGGCGTCGACGCGTATGGGGCTTATCGTGTGAGCCCTGTTGAGTGGCGTGAAATGCCTGAGAGTGCTTGGGACGTGGCGAATCGTGGAGTGGCCGTGTCCGCCGTGGAGACGGCGGGTCTTCCCGATAGGGGAACCTCCGGAGTCGGACCGGTACGGCTGGCCGCTGTCGTTCCAGTTTGCCGGGGCCGCTTCTGGGCGGTCTTTGGCTGATGAGCGGGCTGTTCCGCTGCTGGTCCTGCGTGGCGAATGGGGGATGGGTAAGTCGTTCGCGCTGGAACAGGAACATCGCGATCTACGCCTCGCGGAAGTTCCGCCGGGCCTGCCGGAAGCTGGGCGTCACCCAGTCCATGGGGCGGGTCGGCTCGTGCTTCGACTGTGAGGATGATCGGGTGCCGCTCCGGGCGGTGGCCTGACCCGTGCTTCGACTGGCGTTGCTGCCTTGGTGTTGATCTGTCGGCCACTGCTGGAGCAGTACTCGCTGCCGCCGGGCAGGGGACGTGTCCCGATAGGGGCCTTCGCGACAGGCACCGTCACAGTCT
>NZ_JBSFUU010000106.1:0-27712 GCF_053591955.1 Streptomyces sp. NPDC002845
GGGGGGTGTGTGGGGGGGGGGGGGGGGGTTGGGGGGGGGGGGGGGGGTGTGTGGGGGGGGGGGGGGGGGGTTGCTGTGGATCGGCCTGAACGGCCTCGTCCTCAAGCGCCGGACGGGCTGGGGTGCCTGGGGCGGGCTGACAGGCGCGGCTTCGTGGGTGGGGGATTGGCCTTGCGGCCTCGTGCTCAAACGCCGGACGGGCTGGAGGGGGCTGAGGTGGGCTGGCAGGTGCGGGCCCGCGCCGGGAGAAAGTTCGGGCACGGTTCGGTCGGGGGCGAACAGTGTGTGCTGCATGCTGGCGTGTATGAGGAGTGAGCGGGCGGGAGGCGCTGGGCTGGCTGCGTTGGCTGGGCTTGTTGCTGATGAGACGCGGGCCGGGTTTCTGATTGCGCTGCTGGATGGGCGGGCGTGGACGGCCGGGGAGCTGGCGCGGTACGGCGGGGTCGCGGCGTCGACCGCCAGTGAGCATTTGGGCAAGCTTGTCGCGAGTGGGCTGTTGGTGGAGGAACGGCAGGGGCGGCACCGGTACGTGCGGCTGGCGGGGCGGCGGGTGGCGCAGCTGGTGGAGGACCTCGCTGCGCATGTCGAGCCCGTGCAGGCTCCCGCTCGTTCTCTGCGCGCCGCCAGCGCCGGGGCCGCGCTCGCCCGGGGCCGGACCTGCTACGACCACCTCGCCGGGCGCCTCGGCATCGCCCTCACCGACGCGCTGACCGGGCGGGGGCTGCTGCGGCAGGACACCGGGTTCGCGCTCACCGACGAGGGGGTGGCGTGGTTCGCCGAGGCGGGCATCGGGCTCGATCGCAGCGGGCGGAGGCCCCTCGCCCGCGCCTGTCTCGACTGGACCGAGCGTCGGCCGCATCTCGCGGGGGTCGCGGGCGCCGCGCTGTGCCGTCATGTGCTGGAGGTGGGGTGGTGCGTGCGCATCGGGTCGGGGCGGGCGGTGAAGGTGACGGACGAGGGGGAACGGGCCTTTGCGGAGTTGTTGGGGGTGGAGGCGGAGGCGCTCCGCTGAGGGGGCGGATCGAGGGGGTGGGGCCGGGTGCGGCTGCGTCGCCGCCGAACTGCGTCGCGTCCACGTGCCGGAGCCTCCCCATGGCGTAGTCCCGGCGGGGGAGAGAGTTACCGGCTCACATGTCGAATCCCCGCCGTGCCCCGTCCCCCCGCCATCACTCCCTAGAACACCACCACAGCCCGGCCCCCCTTCCCCGCCAGCATGTTCTCGAAGGCGGCCGGGATGCCCTCCAGAGCGATCCGTTCCGTGACCAGGGCGCCCAGGTCGATACGGCCCGCCCGGACGTGTTCGGCCAGAAGCGGCAGGTCGGCCGCCGGGTCGGAGTTGCCGTACACGCAACCGGAGAGGGTCCGGCCCCAGTGGAAGATCTCCAGCGCGTTGAAGGTGACCTGCTGGTCCTTGCCGCCGATGCCGACGACCGTGGTGCGGCCGCCGCGCCGGGTCGCGTCCCAGGCCGCCCGGATGGTGGCCGCACGGCCGACGCACTCGACGGAGACGTCCACGCCCTGCTTGCCGGTGAGGGCGCGGATCTCGCGGGCGGTGTTCTCCGACGCGATGACGTAGTCCGTGGCGCCGGCCGAGCGGGCCAGTTCCTCCTTCTCCGGGGAGACGTCCACGGCGATCACACGTGACGCGCCCGCGATCCGGGCCGCCTGGAGTGCGGCGAGGCCGACTCCGCCCACCCCGAACACCGCGACCGTCTCACCGGGTCGGACCTTCGCCGAGTGATGGACGGCACCGTATCCGGTGAGGACGGCGCAGCCGAGAAGAGCCGCGTCCACCAGGGGGACACCGGAAGGGGCGGGGAGCACGCAGCCGGCGGCCACGACGGTCTCCTCCGCGAACGCGGCCACGTTCAGGCCGGGGTACAGGTCGGAGCCGTCGGAGGCCCGTCGCGCGTACACCTCGCCCGCACCCGTCAACGCGTTCGCGCACAGCCACACCTCCCCCAGCGAACAGGCGTGGCACTCTCCGCACGACGGCGCCCAGTTGAGGACCACTCCGTCGCCGGGCGCGACATGCGTGACACCGGGGCCCACGGCCACCACGGTGCCCGCGCCCTCGTGGCCGAGCACAGCGGGCACCGGCACCCGCATGGTCCCGTTGGACAGGGACAGGTCGGAGTGGCACACCCCGGCGGCGGCCAGCCGGACCTGGACCTGGCCGGGGCCGGGCGGCGGGAGTTCGATCTCGGCGATCTCCAGGGGAGCCCCGACGGCGGGAAGGACAGCGGCGCGGACCATGACGTACAAGCTCCTAGGGGCGGCGACGGGGGGCAGAAGGTTCAGAACTGGAGGGGTTCAGAACTGGAGGGACTTCGTCTGGAGGTACTCGGACAGGCCGTGCCTACCCAGTTCCCGTCCGACCCCCGACTGCTTGTAACCGCCGAAGGGCGCTAGCGGGTTGAAGCGTCCGCCGTTGATGTCCACCTGACCGGTGTCCAGTCGGCGGGCGAAGGCCACCGCCTCCGCCTCGTCGCCCGCCCATACGGCGCCGGCGAGCCCGTACACCGTGCCGTTCGCGATGCGCAGGGCGTCCTCCTCGTCCTCGTACCGGATGACCGAGAGCACCGGTCCGAAGATCTCCTCCTGCGCGATGGTCATCTCGGGGGTCACGTCGGCGAAGACGGTCGGGCTGACGAAGTAGCCCTGCTCGCACGGGGGTTCGGTGCCGCCCACGACGAGGCGCGCGCCCTCGGCGATGCCCTGCTCGATGTAACTCCGCACCCGTTCCCGCTGCTTGTCGCTCACCACCGGTCCGATGCGGTCGCCGTACTTCGCCGCTGCGGTCGTGGCCAGAGCGACCGCGTCCTCGTACTGGGAGGTGTGCACCAGCATCCGTGTCCAGGCGCTGCACGTCTGGCCGGAGTTGGACATCACGTTGGCGACGCCGACGTTGACGGCCCTGGCCAGGTCGGCGCTCGGCAGGATGACGTTGGCGGACTTGCCGCCGAGTTCGAGGGCGGCCTTCTTGACCGCCGCACCCGCCGTCGCGCCGATCCGGCCTCCGACCGCCGTGGAGCCCGTGAAGGACACCAGGTCGACGCCCTCGTGCTCGACGAGTGCCTGGCCCGCGACCGGGCCGAGGCCGGTGACGAGGTTGAACACGCCCGCCGGGAACCCCGCCTTGTCGACCGCCTCCGCGAAGAGCTGGGCCACCAGCGGGGTGTTCTCGGCCGGCTTCAGGACGACCGTGCAGCCCGCGGCCAGCGCCGGGGCGACCTTGGCGACGATCTGGTGGAGAGGGTAGTTCCACGGGGTGATCGCGCCGACGACGCCGATCGGCTCGTGGTGGACGGTCGAGTTGCCGACCTTCTCCTCGAAGGCGTACGTCGCCGCCAGTTCGGCGTACGAACCGGCGACCTGGATCGGCAGCCCGGCGTGCACCGTCTGCGAGAACGGCAGCGGTGAGCCGAGTTCGGCCGTGACGGTCCCGGCGATCTCGTCCTTGCGCGCGACCAGCACGTCGCGCAGGGCGCCGATGCGCGCGCCCCGCTCCGCCGGCGGGGTCGCGGCCCAGCCCGGGAGGGCGGCGCGGGCGGCGCGTACGGCGGCGTCGACGTCCTCGGCGGTGCCGGCGGGGACGCGGCCGATCGGCTGCTCGTCGGCGGGGTTCACGACCTCGATCGTGTCCGTACCGGCGGCGGGCCGCCAGGCCCCGGCGATGTACATGCCGTCGTGTGCCTTCATCGTGCTTCCTCCCGGGCGGGCTTCGTCGTCCGGACCCAAACTAGCGATGATAGTTTTTCGGCGCCAGAGGAGCCAGAGGAGCCAGAAGGGTCATCAGGGCCAGAGGGGTCCGGGCCTCACGGTCTCAGCGAAGCACGCGCGTGTCCCGGCTCAGAAGTCGGCCCTGGTCGGCTCGTCCAGCCGCGCCACGGACTCCTGTGCGAACTCCTTCCGGTAGGCCTCGCGGATGCGCTCGACCTGTCCGTCGCGCAGCCGCGCCTCCTTCGCCGGGTAGAGCAGGATCAGTTCGTACGCACGCTCCCGCTCGATGGTGCCGCTCGCGTCCCGCCACTGCCCGCGCCCGTCCTGCACGGTGAGTCCGTCGGGGAAGCTCGGCGTGACCTCCCGGTCGACGAACGCCATGAACTGCTCGTCCGTGACGGCCGGTCCACCGTCGGGCCGCTCGGTACCGAAGAAGAGCCGGGCCTCCAGGTACGCCGCTCCGCGCGCCGGTGCGGCCGTCGCCACGGAGTCGGGAGTCCGCGGCTCCTGTCCGTCGAAGGCGGCGTAGGCGGCGGGGGCACCGGCGGTGAGCAGCGCGGCGGCCGTGGCGGTCGCGACACGGGCGCGCAGGGTGAGCGCGGGCATGGGGTTTCCTTTCCTGCGGGGGAAGAGGAGGGAGAGATGAGCGCCCCACACTGTGGCAGGCGGAACCAGGAGGAAGAGGCAGAAACGCGTCCCAGATCGTATAAACCACCTGAACCACTGGTTCAAGGACGAGCACGAGCCATCCCCCTCCCCTGCTCCCTACACCCCCCGCGTAGCCGTCAGGTGGGCGAAGACGACGATGTTGCTGTCGTAGCCGGTCTTCGGGTCGAAGGCGCCGCCGCAGGTGATGAGGCGGAGTTCGGGGCGCCCGCGCGGCCCGTACACCTCCTCGCTGGGGAAGCGTGCCTTCTCGTACGTCCTGACCGTGTCGACGGTGTAGACGGCGGTCCCGCCGTCGGCGCGGCGGACCTCGACGATGCGGCCCCGGCCGAGCTCCTCAAGGCTTTCGAAGACGGCGGGGCCGGACTCGGTGTCGAGGTGGCCGACGGCGACGGCGGTGCCCTGCTCACCCGGGGACGGACCGGCCTCGTACCAGCCGACGACGTCCGGGTTCTCCATCGGCGGTACGTCGAGGCGTCGTTCGCGGTCGAGGCCCAGTTTGACGATCGGCGCCTTCACCTCGATGTACGGGATGGAGATCTCGACCGCCGGGGAGCGGGGCAGCGGGGCGGGCGGCGCCGTCTCCGCCCGCGTACCCGCCTCTGCCCCCGTACCCGCCTCTGCCCGAGTACTCGTCTCCGCCCCGGCCCGCCGCTCGGCGTCGTTGTCCGCGGGCCGGGTGGGCCCCGGCGAGGCCGTCGCGCCGGCGGCCGCCTCGGTGGGGGCGGCGCCGGTGGACCCGTGGTCCTGGGCCCACCAGACACCGCCCACCACCAGGGACACGGCGACCGCCACCGTCCGCGCCAGGCGGTAGGCGCGCGTCCGGTACCAGGGCCTGGGCTCGCCCTTACGCCGCGACATCGGATCGACGGCGGAGCATCCGGACATAGACCGCCCCGGCGATCCCGACCAGCCCGACGGCCGCCGCGGCGCTGACCGGCGAGAAGGCGACTCCCGCGAGACCGCCGCCGCCGGCGGGGACACCTCCGTGCGGCGGCTTGCCCGGCGGGGTCGTGGGCGGGCTCTTCGTCGGCGTCGCCGTTGTCGCCCGGCGCGGCGAACGCGGCCGGGGCGCCGAGCACGGTGGCCCCGCCGAGGGTGAGGGCCGCTACGGCGGTGGCGCCGGTGCGGCGTGGGAGCGATGCGAGAGTCATAACCCCCTCCGAGTCAGATGATTTTCGCATAAATCAGCTCTTCGTCTGACTCTCTTTCACATCCGTACGGTGGAAGGCCTGATGCGCGCCGCGCCGCCGCTCAGAGTTCGCTCTTCCGGCCGAACGAGGGCATACGCCGCCGACGTTCACCGGAGGTCGCCGTGGTGGCCCCGTCCGCCTCCCGGGTCGGGGCGACGGGCAGGCGCAGTGCGATGCCCGAGGAGATCAGCAGCAGTCCGCCCAGCATCAGGAACGGCGCGGCGGTTCCCGCGACGCCCGCGACCAGGCCCGCCGTGGCCGGTGCGGCGACCTGCCCCAGCCGATTGCCCGTCAGGCGCAGCGCGAGGGCTGTGGACCGGGCGTCGGCGGGCGCGGCCTGGACGACGGTGGTCATGGACAGCGGCTGGCCGGCGCCCAGGCAGAAGCCGAGAGCGGCGAGGATCGCGGCCAGCGCCCACACCGGCACGGGCAGCGCGATCCCGGCGCAGAGCACGGCACCCGCCAGACACGTCCCCGTGAGCAGCGCGGTCCGGCCGAGCAGCCGGATCATCGGCGTCATCACCAGACGGCACGCGATGGTCGCCGCCGCGCGCAGGCTCAGCAGGAGGCCGATCACGGAGGGCGCGATGCCCCGGTGCTCGCCGACCACCGGAAGGTACGCGGTGAGAATGTCCGTCGCGGACAGCACGGCGAGACTGACGAAGATGCCGCCGGGCACGCCCCGGGTACGCAGGATGCGGTGCACCGGGACGCGATCGCCTTGTGCGGTACGGGACTTGGCCGCCGTACGACGCTCGATGCGCCACAACGACGTCAACGCGACCGCGGCCACCGCACCCGCCACCAGCAGCGCGAGCGCGCTCGTGCCCGCCATGTCCCGGCCGCCGATCAGGGCGCCCGCGGCGACCGGGCCGACCAGCTGCCCGAGGGAGGCGCCGATGGTGAAGTGGCCGAAGTTGCGGTCCTGTTCGTCGGGCGCGGACTGGCGGGCGACGAGCGACTGGGCGCCGATGACGAAGGACAGGTGACCGAGGCCCATCACCCCGCTCCACACGGCCATCGCGAGCAGCGAGTCGGCGAGGCCGCTCAGCGCGCAGCCACCGGCGATGAGGACGACGCCGACGGGCAGCAGTGGCGCACACCGCCCGTGGTCCGTCCGCCGGCCGAGCGGTACGGCGACGAACAGCGGGAGCAGGGCGTAGACGCCCGCGATCACACCGACCGCGCGCTCGTCGGCTCCCAGCGCGAGGGCCCGGTAGGAGACGGCGGGCCGCGCCATCGACACCGCCCCCTGCGCGAAGCTGAAGGCGATGACGAGGCGGAGCAGCCAGCCGCGGTTCCGACCGGGCCTCACGATGCGGTCCTCCTTGACGGGATGGGGTTCCCCGGTTCTACCGGAGTTCCGGGCCTTGGGCGCTCCGGTTCTCCCGAGCGAGTCACCCTGAAGGCGCTCCCTGTGAACTCGGATGACGCGTGAACTCGGATGATGCCCATCAGGACCCCCGCGGCGAGGATCACCAGCGAGATGTTGACATGAGAGCAGTAAGTGCAAAACTCCAGGTCACAGCGTTGCCGCAGCTGGTGCGACATCGACGGGTACGCCATTGAGGACCGCGTTGCCCGACAGCGGGTCGAGCTGGGAGCCGTCGAGGAGCTGGTTGACGTTGACGCCGGGGTCCAGCGCGGCGTGGCTCATCCGGGTGCCGGGGCGGTCGTGTCCCCAGCCGTGCGGGAGGCTGACCACTCCGTGCCGTACGGCGTCCGTGAGTTCGGCGGGGGCGGTGACCTCTCCGCCGGCGCCCCTGATGCGTACGGCGGTGCCATCGGTGATCCCGAGACGGGCGGCGTCGTCGGGGTGGATGTGCAGGGTGCAGCGGTTGGTGCCGCCGGTGAGGGCGGGAACGTTGTGCAGCCAGCTGTTGTTGGACCGCAGGTGCCGCCGTCCGATGAGCACGAGCCCCTCGGGGCGCTCGCTCAGGGCCTGCCGGAGCCGGGGCAGATCGTCGGCGATCGGCGCCGGCAGCAGTTCGACCTTGCCGCTCGTGGTCTTCAGCGGCTGCGGCAGGCGGGGCTCCAGCGGCCCGAGGTCGATGCCGTGCGGCTGTGCGAGCACCTTCTCCAGGGTCAGCCCGTCCGGTCGTACGCCGAAGCCGTCGCCGTACGGGCCGAGGCGCAGCATCATGTCGAGGCGGCGCTCGGGGCCGCTGTCGCCGGTGAGCGCGGCGGCCGGCTCCTTCGGGTCGCGGCCGTGTACGGGCGAGTGGGGTTCCTTGACCGCCTTGCCCAGGGTCTGCCCGATGACCAGGTCGTCCACGGCGGACGGGTCGGCGCCGTGCATGCCGGTCGCGGCGAGGGTGAGCCGCGCGAGGATCTCGGTCTCGGGCATGCGGCCGTCCTCCAGGGGGACGGCGGCGGGGCTGTAGCGGACCTGGTTGCGCACGGCGAAGGCGTTGAACGCGAAGTCGAAGTGCGGGGTCTGCGAGGGCGGGGGCGGCGGCAGGACCACGTGCGCGTGCCGCGAGGTCTCGTTGAGGTACGGGTCGACGCTGACCATGAAGTCCAGCGAGCCGAGCGCCTTGTCGAGCCGGTCGCCGTCGGGGGCGGAGAGCACGGGGTTGGCGGCGACGGAGATGAGGGCGCGGACAGGGACGCCCTCCGGCGTGGCCGTGTCGATCTCCTCCGCGAGCGCGGACAGCGGCAGCTCGCCCTTCGCCTCCGGGTGTCCGCTCACCCTGCTGTGCCACCGCCCGAGTTGGAAACCGCGGCCGGGTCCGGCGGGCCGGGGCGTCCTGTCGGTGGCCGACAGTGGGAACAGCGCCCCGCCGGGCCGGTCGAGGTTGCCGGTGAGGATGTTGAGCACGTCGACGAGCCAACTGGCCAGGGTTCCATGGGGAACCGTGCAGCTGCCGATCCGGCCGTACACGGCGGCGGTCGGCGCGGCGGCGAGCTCACGGGCGAGGACACGGATGGTGCCGGCGTCGACGTCACAGGCCCCGGCGACGGCCTCGGGCGTGAACTCCCGTACGGCGTCGGCGAGTTCCTCGACTCCGAGCACATGCGGGGCGAGTTCGCCGAGGTCGACGAGGTCCTCCTCGAAGAGGACGTACGCCATGGCCGCGAGCAGCAGCGCGTCCGTGCCCGGGCGGATGGCGAGGTGCCGGTCGGCGAGCGCGGCGGTGCGGGTGCGGCGCGGGTCGACGACGGTCAGGGTGCCGCCGCGTGCCTTCAACGCTTTCAACCGACCCGGGAAATCAGGAGCCGTGCACAGACTCCCGTTGGACTCCAGGGGGTTGGCGCCGAGGAGCAGGAGGTGGTCGGTGCGGTCGAGGTCGGGTACGGGGATGGCGTGGGCGTCGCCGTACAGCAGTCCGCTGGAGACGTGCTTGGGCATCTGGTCAACCGTGGAGGCGGTGAACAGGCTCCGGGTGCCGAGCCCGCCGAGCAGTACGGGCGGGTAGAGGGCGCCGGCCACGGTGTGCACGTTCGGGTTGCCGAGGACGACCCCGACGGCGTTGGGGCCGTGCGCCTCGACGGCCGTCCGCAGCCCGGCGGCGACGGCGTCGAACGCCTCCTCCCAACTCGCCTCGCGCAGCTCCCCGTCGATGCGGACGAGGGGTGTGCGGAGCCGGTCCGGGTCGCCGTCGGCCTGCCCGAACGAGGCGCCCTTCGGGCAGATGAACCCCTTGCTGAACACGTCGTCGCGGTCTCCGCGCGCCTTGGTCACCCTGGTCCCCTCGATGGTGAGGGTCAGCCCGCAGGTGGCCTCGCAGAGGGGGCAGATACGCAGGGCGGTGCGGGAGTCCTCGGTGGTTCCGGACGTGTCGGGAGTGATAACGGACGTCTCGGGGGTGACGGGGGCGTCGGTGGTGCGGGGCACGGGGCCTCCTGGGGCGGCGACGGTGACGCATGGACGACGACGGACTGAGCCCGAGCATACCGACCGGTATGCATCTACGGGAGGGTCCGGTTCAGTCCAGCACCCGCGCCAGATACGCCCGCAACAACTCCCGGGTCTCCTCGATGATCCGCTCGTCACCCTCCGGGCTGACACGGAAGGCGAGGTGGACGAGGGTGTCGGCGGTTTCCACGGCGATGAGGAAGGTGCGGCGCAGATCGTCGTCGGGGGTGCGGCCGATGGACGCGGAGAGGAGGTCGGTGAGGCGGTCGGCGACGTGGTGGTTCGGGTCGGCGGGGCGGACGCCGACGGGGATCTGGTTGCCGAAGTCGACGAGGGAGAAGCCGGGCGCGGTGCGCTTCATGTCGATGTACTCGTCCAGCACGGCGTCCATCACGACGCGCCAGCCCCCGTCACCGGCCTCCCGCAGGCGCCGGGTGACGCGCTCGGTGTAACGGTCGAGGTTGCGTTCGGCGAGGGCGTCGGCCATGGCGCGCTTGTTGCCGAAGAAGCGGTAGACGGAGCCGATGGGCACGCCCGCGCGGACGGCCACGGCGCGGGTGCTCAGGGCGTCGTAACCCACCTCGTCGAGGAGGTCCGCGCAGGCGTCGAGGATCCTGGTCAGTCGTTCGGCGCTGCGGCGCTGTACGGGTGCGCGGCGCAGCGAGGTCGCCTGGGGCACGGTCTTCATGGTCCCTTTCCGCCGGGGCGCGACGAGCCTCCCGTGTCCGTACGGGCCTCGCTGCCGTTTCCGCTCATTGTGGACGTCGTCGGGGACATCGTCGGGGTCGCGGATGCCGGAGTCGACTCGGCCTCCGACGCCGTGATGTCCGCCGTGCTCTCGACAGGGTCTCCGTCGACGGCCCAGACCGTGCGGTCGTCGGCGTACAGGCGGGCGGTGAGCTGATGGGTGCCGCGCCGGACGAGTTCGCCGTCCAGGTGGTACGCGACGGTGCGCAGATCGGCGACGAACCGGCCGTCCAGGTAGAGGGCGACCGTGCCGCGTCCGCCCACGGCCTCCGGCTTCACACCGGCGGGCGAGAAACGGAAGTTGCGGACGGTCAGCCGCACGTCCCAGCCCGACTCCGCCGACGGTTCGACCTCGATGCCGACCTCCGGTGCGTCCTTCTCGTCGATCTCACGGTAGCGTCGCCCCTTCTCGTCCGTGTCGTCCAGCAGTTTGCCCACCGGTAACGCCGACACCCCTGCCCCCGGCTCGCCCGCGCTGTCGGAGTCGCAGCCCGCCACGCCGCCGAGCAGGACACAGACCACGATCGCGGCGAGACATCCGCGCGTCCACGACATGCCCGGAGATTAGAACAACCCTCCGACAGCCGAATCCCCCTGGAGTCGGGTTCCGCGCGGTCCGCCTGCTGCCCAGGTCGTACGACCACCGTGGCCGATCCCCGTCGCCACCCCCGCCGGCCCCGGCCTCTCCTCTTGCGCCCGCACCGCCTCAATCCTACGGTGATACATAGGAATGCAAGGGCGAGGGAGCGATCATGAGCGGGGACGCCAGGAAGACCGCCGAGGGGCTGGCCTACCTCTCGGGCTTCGGCAACGAGCACAGCTCGGAGGCGGTCCCGGGCGCGTTGCCCGAGGGCCGCAACTCGCCCCGGCGCGCGCCCCTCGGCCTGTACGCGGAGCAGCTCAGCGGTACGGCGTTCACCGAGCCCCGGGCGCACAACCGGCGCTCCTGGCTGTACCGGATCCGCCCCTCGGCCGCGCATCCGGCGTTCACCCGCGCGGACAACGGCACCCTCCGCACGGCCCCTTTCACTCAGACGGCGCCCGACCCGAACCGCCTGCGCTGGAACCCGCTGCCGGAGCCGCCGGCCGGGACGGACTTCGTCGCGGGCCTGTGGACCCTCGGCGGCAACGGCGACGCGACCCAGCGCACCGGCATGGCCGTGCACCTGTACCACGCCAACTCCTCGATGGACCGGGTCTTCAGCGACGCCGACGGCGAGCTGCTGATCGTCCCGGAGCGCGGCGGACTGCTGCTGCACACGGAGTTCGGCCGACTGCACGTGGAGCCCGGCCACATCGCGCTGATCCCCCGTGGCGTCCGCTTCCGCGTGGAGCTGCTCGACACCGCGTCGAACGGCGGGCAGAGCCCGACCTCCCGCGGCTATGTGTGCGAGAACTACGGGGCACCCTTCCGCCTCCCCGACCTCGGTCCGATCGGCGCCAACGGCCTCGCCAACCCCCGCGACTTCCGCGCGCCCGTCGCCGCCTACGAGGACGTCGAGGGCCCGGTGGAGGTGGTGAACAAGTTCTGCGGCAACCTCTGGACGGCCGTCTACGACCACTCCCCGCTGGACGTCGTCGCCTGGCACGGCACCCATGTCCCGTACGTCTACGACCTGCGCCGCTTCAACGTCATCGGGACGATCTCGTACGACCACCCGGACCCGTCGATCTTCACGGTCCTCACGTCACCGTCCGACACCCCTGGCCTCGCCGGTGTCGACTTCGTCGTGTTCGCGCCACGCTGGCTGGTGGGTGAGGACACATTCCGGCCGCCGTACTTCCACCGGAATGTCATGAGCGAGTACATGGGCCTCATCGAGGGCGCCTACGACGCGAAGGCGGAGGGCTTCGTGCCGGGCGGGGGCTCGCTGCACAACATGATGTCGGCGCACGGCCCGGACCGGGAGACCTTCGAGCGGGCGAGCGCGGCCGAACTCGGGCCCCAGAAGGTCGACGACGGGCTGGCGTTCATGTTCGAGACCCGCTGGCCGGTCACCACGACGGCACAGGCGGCACACGCCGAGCACCTGCAACAGGCGTACGACGACGTGTGGTCGGGTCTCCAGCGCCACTTCGGCCCGTTGCACTGAACGCTCATGACCGGTACGGATACCCTCGTGACCTCATTCGCGCCGGACTCGATCGTCCTGAACCGCAAACTGCCGCTCTGGTATCAGGTTTCGCAGTCCCTGCGCGCCTCGATCCTCGGCCGCTCCCCCCAGGACCCGCTGCGGCTGCCGACCGAGGAACAGCTCGCGGGGCACTACGGGGTGAGCGTCCTGACCATGCGGCAGGCGCTGAAGGAGCTGGAGGACGAGGGGCTGATCACCCGGCACCGCAGGCGCGGCACGTTCATCGAGCCGAGCGCGCGACGCGGCGCCCCGGTACGGCTGCTCGGCTCGGTGGACGCGATCGTGGCCCAGCAGTCCGGGATGACGACCGAGCTGCTGGACCGGGGCAGCACGCCCCTGTCCGGCGAACTCGCCCCGTACTTCCCGGATCTGGACGAGGTGGCCACGTACCACCGTCTGCGCAGCGACGAGAAGACGGGTGAGCCCACGAACCACGCCCGCAACTACGTCCGCCCGGAGGTGGCCGAGCGCATCGACCCGGACGACCTGGTCCGCTGGCCGATGACCAAGGTGCTGCGGGACGTGGTGGGCGTGCGCATCAGCCGGATCACCGACACGGTGGAGGCACGCCTCGCCGACCCCGAGACGGCTCGTCTCCTCCAGGTGCCGCTGCTCAGCCCGATCCTGCACTACACGGGCGTCACCTACGACGAGGACGGGCGGGCGCTCGACGTGGCCGTCATCCAGTACCGCGGCGACCGCTTCTCCTTCACGGTCACTCTTGAGGCGAACTGACCACGTCGTACGATGCCCAGCGTGACGCCCGACGACGCTCCGCTGTTCGCGGACCTCATGCCGTGGTCCGTCGCACCGCCGCGGCTCGGCCGGGGGTGGCCGACGGCCCCCGACCCGGCATCCCTCAAGGCCCGCTGGGACGCCCTGGTGAAAGCCGACGGCCCGGACCGCGAGACCCTGTTCGGCCCCACCCGCTCCCGCACCCTGCACTCGGCGGTGTCCCAGCTCCCGGGCCAGTCCAGCGGGACGGGACGGCTGGCGCGCGAGAACGGGCCCTGCCCTGAACCCCTACGGGTTCTCGCCGCCCCCTTCGACGAACAGTGGCTCATCCCCGACCACCGCCTCATCGACGCGGCACGACCCGAGCTGTGGCGCGTGGCGGACCAGCGGCAGACGTTCGTGGTCGAGCAGACGGTCCCGCCCGAGTCCTCCGGCCCGGTGCTGCTCGCCTCGTCGGTCCTGCCCCTGCCCCCGCCGCACGGGCCCCGCCCCGGCCGCGTCCGCCCGCTGTACCGCCGCCCCGGCGCCCTCGAACCCAACCTGGCCCCCGGCCTGTCGGATCACCTCGCCGAACGCCTCGGCGACTCCCCCGGTGCCGCCGACGTCCTCGCCTGGACCCTGACCGTGGCCCGGCCGGGCCCCCAGGGCATCGAGGTCCCCCTCACGGCCGACCCCGAACTCTGGTCCCACGGAGTCGAGTCGGGGCACCGGATGCTCCGGCTGCTACGCCGCGACGGCGAACGCCCCAAGCTCCCGGGCGGCCGCCGCCCCTACGTCCGCGCCCCACTCCCGGCCCGCCCCCTCGACCTTCTCTACGACCGCGAGGAGGAGGCCCTCCTCATCGGCGAGGGCCGCATCTCCCCCGTCCCCGCCGAAGCCTGGGACTTCCACATCGGCGGGGTCCGAGTCCTTGAGGCCTGGTTCGCCCGACGCACGGAACCGGCGGAGCCGGGCACGCTGGAGGCAGTACGACCGGCCTCGTGGCCGCAGGCCTGGACGTCGGAGCTGCTGGAGCTGATCACGGTCCTTGCCCTGGTGGCGGAACTCCGGGCGCGGCAGGCCGAGTTGACGATCGAGACACCGATCACTGCGGGCGAGCTGCGCGAGGCGGGCGTCCTGCCGGTTCCGGGGGCGGTACGCAGGCCGGCGTCAGTCCTGGACCACCACGAGGAGGGCCCGGAGGGCCAGTTCGCGTTGCTCTAGGGCCAGTTGACAGCTGACCTGACGTGGGACGCGCCCCTGAAGGGGCGCGGGGAACTGCGCGACCAGCCCCCACCGGACCCGCAGCTCACAACGCAAACGCATCCAGCACCCTCCCCAACGCCCGCTCGAACACCCCCTCCAGGTCAATCGGCCCCGCATCCTCCGCGAACGCCGCCGCCAGCCTCGGATACGCCCCGGACGCGACCTGACTTCCCAGGTAAGCGATCCGCACCGCGTTCTCCTGCTCCTCGGACCAGGGCAGGGACCGCGTCCGCTCGGCGGTGGCCAGCTCGTTCGAGACGTACGTCGTCACCACCCCGTTGAGCATCGCGATCAGCTCCATCTTCGTGCCGTACGACGCGTCGAGCGGGTCCAGACAGGTCAGGCAGTGCTCCAGGTACCGCAGAACGTTGGGGCTGAAGCCGTAGACGCTTGACATCAGCCGCGGCAGCCAGGGATGCCGATGCATGAGCCCCCGGGTCTGGTGCGCGACCCGGAGCATGTCCCCCCGCCAGTCCCCCGACGGCGGCCACAACTCGTGCTCACCACTGACCGCGTCCATCATCAGCTCGTACAGGTCCTCCTTGCGGGGGACGTAGTTGTACAGCGACATCGTGCCGCAGCCCAGTTCCGCGGCGACGTGCCGCATGGACACCGCGTCGAGCCCGCCCTCGTCGGCGATCCGCACGGCCGCCGCCGCGATGTCGGCGCGCGTGTACGCGGGCTTCGGCCCCCGGCCCGTCCGCTCGGGACGGGCCCAGATCACTTCGGGTACGGCCGCTCGGCCCGCCATCGATCATCACCTCGGCCACCATCGTAGTTACGTACACCGTACGTAGTGCGTTATGGTCGAGCCATGACTACTACGTACGCTGTACTTAGTGAAGGGCTGGAGAAGCGTTTCGGTGAGGTCCACGCCGTACGCGGGCTGGACCTGGCGGTCGCCGAGGGCACGGTCTGCGGGGTGCTGGGGCCGAACGGCGCGGGCAAGACCACGGCCGTACGGCTGCTGACGACGTTGCTGCGGCCGGACGCGGGGTCGGCGCGGGTCGCCGGGCACGATCTGGTGCGGGAGGCGGCGGGGGTCCGGCGGTCGATCGGGGTGGCCGGGCAGTACGCGTCGGTCGACGGGGACCTCACGGGCCGGGAGAACCTGCGGCTGTTCGCGCGGCTGCACCGGGTCCGTGATTCGGCGGCGCGGGCCGGGGAGCTCCTGGACCGGTTCGGGCTGACCGGGGCCGCCGACCGGCCGGCCTCCACCTACTCGGGCGGTATGCGGCGCCGCCTCGATCTCGCGGCGAGCCTGATCCGGCGTCCGGAGGTGCTCTTCCTGGACGAGCCGACGACCGGGCTTGATCCCGCGAGCCGCCAGGAGATCTGGGAGGCCGTGCGGACGCTGCGGGGCGAGGGCACGACCGTGCTGCTGACCACGCAGTACCTGGAGGAGGCCGACCAACTCGCCGACGACATCGTGCTTGTGGACCGGGGGCAGGCCGCCCACACCGGCTCGCCCACCGAACTCAAGGCGCTGATCGGCTCGTACGCCGAGGTCGTGGTCGCCCACGCGGACGCCATGGCGCAGGCGGCCGGAGTCCTCGACCGACTCACGGGCGCGGCGCCCACGTCGGACCACGACCGGCACGCCGTCGGCGCGGTCACCACCGACCCGACGCTCACGCTGCCCCGCCTGGTCCGCGAACTCGACGCCGCGGGCGTGCCGTTGCTCGACGCGAGCCTGCGCCCACCGACCCTCGACGACGTCTTCCTGCGCCTCACCGAACCCACGGAAACCGACGAGCGCGACCCCGAGGAGCTTGCCGCATGAGCACGTTGGCGTACGACGGCACGGCCATGCTGGGCCGTCAGCTGCGGCGGATCCGGAACAACCCGGGGCTGCTGGTCCTGACCCAGACCATGCCGATCACGATGCTGCTGTTCTTCGGCTACGTCTTCGGCAGCGCGCTGGCGATGCCCGGTGAGGAGTACCGCTCCTTCCTCGTCCCGGGGCTGCTGGTGGCGACGGCTGCCAACGGCATCATGACCGGCATGTTCCAGGCCGCCCAGGACACGCACCGGGGCGTGACGGACCGCTTCCGGACGCTGCCGATGAGCCGGGCGGCAGTGCCGCTGGGGCAGGCGGCCGCGGATCTGGTCGTGACGGCCGCCGGTACGGTGCCGTTCCTGCTGGTCGGGCTCGCGGTGGGCTGGCGGATCGAGGGGTCCGCGCCCGAAGCGGCGGGCGCCGTGGGTCTGTTGCTGCTGTTCCGGTTCGCGACGACGTGGATCGGGATCTACCTGGGCCTGCTCACCCGCAACGAGGAGGCCGCCGGTCAGCTGGGTGGGGCGACGTTCGTCCTGCCGTTGCTGTCCAACGCCTACATCCCCACCGACGGTCTGCCGGGCTGGCTGCGCACGGTCGCGGAGTGGAACCCGATCAGCGCGGTGACCACGGCCCTGCGGGACCTCTTCGGCAACGCGCCCGTACCGGAGGGCGCCGCCTGGCCGGTGGCCCATCCGGTCGCCGGGTCGCTGGCCTGGTGCGCGGTGCTGCTCGCGGTGTTCCTGCCGCTCGCCGTCCGCCGGTACGGCAACGGCTGACCCACGAATGACAGCGGGTGACAAAGGTGCCCCGAGGGGGCCATGATCCACCCCATGCAGCCACTCCCCCTCCCTCTGGAAGGCCTCACCGTCGTCGCCGTCGAGCAGGCCGTCGCGGCGCCTTTCGCCACCCGGCAGCTCGCCGACCTCGGCGCCCGCGTGATCAAGGTCGAGCGCCTCGACGGCGGGGACTTCGCCCGCGGCTACGACACCGCCGCCCGGGGCCTGGCCTCGCACTTCGTGTGGTGCAACCGCGGCAAGGAGTCCCTCGCGCTGGACCTGAAGGACCCGCGCGGCCTGGACGTCGTACGGCGGCTGGTGGCGGACGCGGACGTGTTCGTGCAGAACCTCGCCCAGGGGGCCGCCGCCCGGCTCGGTCTGGACGCGGCCACCCTGTGCGCGGCGCACCCGAGGCTGATCGCCGTGGACATCTCGGGCTACGGGGCGTCGGGGCCGTACGCGGACAAGCGGGCGTACGACATGCTCGTGCAGTGCGAGGCCGGTCTGGTGTCGGTGACGGGCACGCCCGGGCAGCCGGTGAAGGCGGGCATCCCGGCGGCGGACATCGCCGCGGCCATGTACGCGTTCTCGGGGGTGCTCGCGGCGCTCGTACGGCGGGGGACGACCGGGCGGGGCGGGCCGGTGGAGGTGTCGATGCTGGACGCGCTCGCCGAGTGGATGGGGCATCCCCTGCATCACGTGATGCACGGTGGAACTCCCCCGGTCCGTACGGGACTCGCGCACGCCGTCATCGCCCCGTACGACGCCTATCCGACGGCGGACGGCGGGCGGGTGCTGCTGTCGGTGCAGAACGACCGGGAATGGCGGCGGCTGGCCGAACAGGTGCTGGGGCGGCCGGACTTGGCCGTGGACCCGGCGTACGCGACGAACGCGGCGCGGGTCGAACACCGGGAATGTACGGACGAGTTGGTCGCGAAGGCGCTCGGCGCGCTGGACGCGGACGAGGCGGTGGCCCGGCTGGAGGCGGCCGGGATCGCGTGCGCGCGCCTCAGGGACGTACGGGAGGTGGCGGAGCATCCGCAGCTGGCGGCCCGGGAGCGGTGGCGGGAGGTGGATTCGCCGGTGGGGCCTTTGCGGGCGCTGCTGCCGCCGGTCACGCTGCCGGGCGGGACCGGGGCACGGATGGGGGCCGTACCCGCGCTCGGGGAGCACACCGGGGCGCTGCTGCATGCCGTGGGGATGACGGACGACGAGATCGCAGCGCTGCGCCGGGATGGTGTGGTCGCCTGAGCGCGGGCCTCATGACGGATGGCCCGTGGTGTTCAGTGGCCGCCGAACAGCGAGCGGCGCAGGCGCCGCAGCGGTGCGAACAGCGAGACCCGGCGTACGCGCGCGGCCCTGTCGTGGCGCTCGCGCGGGTCACGTGCGGTTATCTCACGCATCAGCGATGTCGCCTCGGCCGTCTCGCCCTGCGGGACGGCGGGTCCCGACAGCACCGAGAGATGGCGGTCGAGGCGCGAACTCGTCGCGCTGCTCCCGCAGGTGATCGCAGGGACTCGCGCCCTGCGCACTGTTATCTGTTCCATGTCACTCCCCACCCGTACGAGTCCACCCGGCCCGGGCAGAGTAACCCTATCGCCCCCTTGGGGCACTCGTGTATCGCAGTCACAGGATTGGCCTTCCCCGCCAGGACGTTGTCGATCACTCTCCGAATCCAAGCGATTTCAGGGCGAGTTGGACAACTGGCTGGCTGGTGGGCTGTGGTGATCCATCGTCGGGCTCGACGGTCACCGCGAGTGACGTAGCATCGGCGTTCATCCCACTGGCGACCAAGGGCGTGTCGCCGTCGAAGAGCCCGAGGGAGCGTGGTTGCACATCGGGGCGCATGAGCCAGAGCTGGTGCACGCGACCGGCCGGGAGACCGTCGAGACCGCTCAGGGTGACGACCGCGCTCCCCTCCTGAGCGGAGGCCACCACTCCGATTCGCCCGCCCTGTGCGTCCTGACTGTTGGTCACGCGGGCGTCCGGCGCCGCCAGAACGTGCGCGATCTCACGTGCCTGCGCCCGCTCGGCGTTCAACTGGTCGCGCGCCTGGTTCGCCTGCACGGCGAAGAGCGACCCCACCACGAGGGCCGCGGCGGCCGTGGCGGTGGCCAGCGGTACGAACAGAGGGCGCAGCCGGGGCGCACGGGCGCGGGAGGGCGGCGGTTCGGTACCCCACACATGGGCCGGCAGATGCTGGGGGCGCGCCTTCCCCGCGCCCTGGGGAGACGCTTCCTGGGGGGTGTTGCGTACGGCGTCCAGGACCCGGTCGCGCATCGCGGGCGGGGCGGGGGCGACCGTCTGCCACGCGAGCCGCACGGCGTCCTCGGTCAGGACGCGCACCTCGGCGGCACACCGGTCACAGCGTGCGAGGTGCCTCTCGAACCGCTTGCGTTCGGCGGGCTCCAGGGCGTCCAGCGCGTAGGGCGCGGCGAGCGAGTGCGGATCACGCCGGAGCGGGCTCATGCGTCACCTCCCTCGTGCGCGCGTGCTCCGGTTCCGTCAGGCACGCGTGTGCGTGGCCGACATTTCCCGACGCCGTCCAGGGCGCTCATGCGACTCCTCCCAGGCATTCGCGCAGCCGTGTGAGTCCGTCGCGCATGCGGGTCTTGACCGTGCCGAGCGGCAGGGAGAGCCGTTCGGCGACTTCGCGGTAGGTGTAGCCGTCGTAGTAGGCGAGGGTGACGGACTGGCGCTGGAGGTCGGTGAGCCGCTCCAGGCAGTGGCGCACCCACTCGCGTTCGAGCCCGGCCTCGACCTCCTCGGCGACCTGGTCGAAGGCCGTGTGGTGGGCCCGCCTGCCCTCGCGCTGCTCGCGTTCGGTGGCCGCGCGGGCGCTGCGGACCCGGTCGACGGCGCGGCGGTGGGCGAGGGTGAGGATCCAGGACAGGGCACTGCCCCGGCGGGGGTCGAACCGGGCCGCGGAGCGCCACAGTTCGAGCAGCACCTCCTGGGCCACCTCCTCCGACTGGGCCGGGTCCCGCACGACCCGGCGCACAAGCCCGAACACCGGCCCGGACACCAGCCCGTACAGCTCCTCGAACGCCCGCTGGTCACCCCCGGCCACACGGACCAGAAGCTTGTCCGCCTCCACTCGCTCCCCCTCGTCTCCGGCCGAGCACGGCCATCCCCTCGCGTAAGGCATTCGCAACGAACACACCTCCGGATGGGGTTACGGATCAGATTGCCGAAAACGCGGGCCGCCCGCCGTTGAAACAAGTTTTCAGGAGCGCCGTAAGAAGGTTTGGGATTCGACCAATCCACCCTGCCGACCGCTCCGAATGGCGTTCGTCAGGCAAGTTGGCACAGAGGACGGACGGCATGACACCTACTTCCAGGAGCGGCGCGGGGCGCAGGAACATCGCGACCCTCATCTGTAGTGCGCTGGCCGCCGGAGGGCTCACAGCCGCCGGCGTGTCCGCGCTGGAACCGGGGGCGGCCTCCGCCTCCAGCCACCGGGAGGCCCCTCTCATATCGGGGACGCCCCAGTTCGACAACACCGACGTGTACGCGTTCGTCAGCCCGGACAAGCCGGACTCGACGACGATCGTCGCGAACTGGATCCCCTTCGAGGAGCCGGCCGGCGGACCGAACTTCTACACGTTCGCCGAGGACGCCCAGTACGACATCCGCGTCGACAACAACGGCGACGCCCAGGAAGACCTGGTCTTCCGGTACACGTTCACGACGCACATCAAGAACGAGAAGACCTTCCTGTACAACACCGGCGTGGTCGAGAGTCTCGACGACCCGGACCTGAACATCACGCAGACGTACGACATCGAGCTGATCAAGCTGAAGAACCGGCGGGTGGCGGCGAGGACGCAGCTCGTGGACGACGTGCCGGTGGCACCGTCGAACGTCGGCAAGGCGTCGATGCCGAACTACAAGAAGCTGCGCGACCAGGCCATCTACGAGACCGCGGGCGGCGCGGCGACGTTCGCCGGGCAGGCCGACGACCCGTTCTTCCTGGACCTGCGGGTCTTCGACCTGCTGTACGGCGGTGACCTCTCGGAGGTCGGGCGGGACACCCTCAAGGGCTACAACGTCAACTCCATCGCCCTGCAGCTGCCGAACGACGTGATCGCCGAGTCGCACAAGCAGCCGATCGTCGGTATCTGGTCCACGACGCAGCGCAAGGCCGCCGACGGCCGGTTCCACCAGGTGTCGCGCCTGGGCATGCCGCTGGTCAACGAGGTCGTCAATCCGATCGAGGACAAGGACACGTTCAACGCGTCCTCGCCCGTGGACGACGCCCAGTTCCTGGACAACGTCACCAACCCCGAGCTGCCCAAGCTCATCGAGGCGATCTACAAGATCCCCGCGCCCGACGAGCCGCGCAACGACCTGGTCGACGTCTTCCTCAAGGGCGTCGAGGGCCTCAACCAGCCGCCGAACGTCACCCCGTCGGAGATGCTGCGGCTCAACACCTCCATCAAGCCGGTCAAGAAGCCGAAGCGGCTCGGCGTGCTCGACGGCGACAACGCGGGCTTCCCGAACGGGCGCCGGCTCACCGACGACGTGATCGACATCGCGCTCCAGGTCGTCGAGGGTGAACTGGTCGGTGCCGCGAACGACCTGGGCGACGCGGTCGACAAGAACGACAAGAAGTTCGGCAAGGCCTTCCCGTACGTGGGTCTGCCGACGGCCGGTTCGCGCGGCAAGAAGGTCGAGGGCAACACCACGAACAATGTCCGCAGCCAGCTCGGTGAGAGCGTGGCCGCCGGCGGCTCCGACAACATGTCGCTCATCGCGGCCTCCGCGGGTTCGGGTGCGCTCGGCGTCCTGCTGATCGGCTCGGGCCTGCTGTGGTGGCGCCGCCGGGTGAACGACCGGGCGTACTACTAGACCGGCCCGGTCTCCTGACAGGCGCGGCCCGCAACGTACCCATCCCCCACGGCGCGGGCCGCGCCGCACGACCACCGTTTCCCACCGAGGCTTCTAGGAGAGGGATGTCCCCGCGTACGAACGAGAGCGCGCCGGAGAGCGAACGGCGGGACGCGACGGGGGCCGCCCTCGCACGCGACCGAGACGAGCCGGACGCGACGGGGGCCGCCCTCGACCAGGACCAGGACGAGCCGGCAGCAGCCGAGACTGCCCACGACCGGGACCAGCCGGACACGACCGAGGCCGCTCTCGCGTCCGACGCCGTCGAACCCGGGCGCGAGCCGGTCCGTGGGCGTGTTGTGCGGCTCGCCGTGTGCGTGGTCGCGCTGGCCGTCGCGTTCACCGGCGGGGCCGTCGCGCTGGGTGCCCGGGACGACGGGCGGACGGTGGGCGCTCCGTCGGCGGCCGGGGTCTCGGTGGACCGGTTCGCGAGCGGTGACCTCGATGCGACCATCATCGCGCTCCAGGCCCATCTCCGCGACCAGCCAAGAGACTTCACCTCCTGGTCCACCCTCGGCCTCGCGAATGTCGAGCAGGCCCGCACCACGGGCGACCCCTCCCGCTACCCGCAGGCCGAGGAGGCCCTGAACCGCTCCCTGGAGCTGCGCCCCGGCAACGACCCGGCGCTCGCGGGCCACGCCGCCCTCGCCGCCGCCCGGCACGACTTCGAGGACGCCCTGCGGTACGCGGACCGGGCGCTCGACGAGAACCCGTACAGCGAACGGGCGTTGTCCATCCGGATCGACGCCCTGGTCGAACTCGGCCGCTACGACGAGGCGTTGAAGGCGGCGAAGGTCGCCGACTCCCGGCGCCCCGGCATCCCCGTCTTCACGCGCTACGCGTACGTCCACGAACTGCGCGGCGACACCAGGACCGCCCGCCGGGTCCTGGAACAGGCCCTCTCCTCGGCTACGGCACGCGGCGACGTGGCGTACGTGGCCACGCAGCTCGGCCAACTCGACTTCAAGCAGGGCGACCACAAGAGCGCGCTCAACTACTACGCCCGCGCCCTCGGCGCCGACGACACCTACCTCCCCGCGCTGGAGGGCCGCGCCCGCGCCCAGGCCGCGAGCGGCGACCACGCCGGGGCGATCACCACTCTGGAGCAGGTCGTGTCCGGCTCCCCGCTGCCGGGGCCGCTCGTGGAACTCGGCGAGCTGTACGAGGCGGAGGGCGACAAGGCGAAGGCCCGCGACCAGTACACCCTGGTCGACGCCTGGACCAGGCTGGCCCGCACCAACGGCGTCAACGCCGACCTCGACACGGCACTCGCCGCCGCGGACCACGGCGACAGGAAGGCCGCCCTGCGCGCGGCCCGCGCCGAGTGGGAACGCCGGCAGACGGTCCACACGGCGGACGCCCTCGCCTGGGCGCTGCACGTCAACGGCCGCAGCGAGGAGGCCCTGCCGTACGCCCGCCGGGCGGCGGCTATCGGCTACCGGGACGCGGTCTTCCTGTACCACCGCGGCATGATCGAGCAGGCCGCGGGCGAGGAGAAGGCGGCCGCGCGTTCGCTTCGGGCGGCACTCGATCTCAACCCGGGCTTCTCAACCCTGGGAGCCGAGCGGGCCCGTAAGGCGCTGGAGGAACTCAAGTGACATCCCGTCGGCGCCTGTTCGCCTCCTCCACGGCCGTCTTCCTGGCCGTGTGCGCGCTCGTGCTCCTCCCCTCCGCAGCCGCGAGCGCGCACCCCCTCGGCAACTTCACCGTCAACCGGTACGACGGACTGGTCGCCGCTCCCGGGGAGCTCCGCGTCCTTCACGTCGAGGACCTCGCCGAGATCCCGGCGACACAGGCCGAGCCCGCCATCGAGCGGCAGGGCAGGGAGAGCTGGGCCCGCGAGCGGTGCGCGACGGCGGCCCGGGACAGCGAGGTCACGGTCGACGGGCGGACGGTCGTGCTCACGGTCGGCGAGAGCAGCGCGGAGGTACGGCCGGGGCAGGCGGGACTCAACACCCTGCGCGTGGAGTGCCGTTGGACGGCACCCCTGCCGGACACCGACCAGGCCGTCGACGTCCGCTACCACGCCTCTGTAGGCTCCGGACCGGGCTGGCGCGAGGTCACCGCGCAGGGCGACCGGACGACCCTGACGGAGTCGGACGTCCCCGAGGAGTCCGTGTCCGGGCAACTGACGGACTACCCCGAGGAGTTGCTGTCCTCGCCGGAGGACACCGCGTCCGCTTCCCTGCGTATACGGCCCGGCGGTCCCGCCCTCGCCGAGGACGGTGCCGCGCCCGGCTCCTCGGTCCTTCCCCGCGGCGCCGACCGCTGGACCCGGGCGCTCGACGATCTGGTCGCCCGCCAGGACCTCACCGTCGGCTTCGCGGCGCTCGCCCTCGGCATCGCCGTGTTCCTGGGCGCCATGCACGCCCTCGCCCCGGGCCACGGCAAGACCCTCATGGCCGCGACCGCCGCCGCCCGCAACCGGGCCTCCCTCCGCGACGTCCTGCCCATGGCCGCCTCGGTGACGGTCACCCACACCCTCGGCGTGGTCGCCCTCGGACTGCTCGTCCTCGCCGGTTCGGCGGCCGCCCCGTCCGTGATCGCCTGGCTGGGCATCGCGAGCGGGCTCCTGGTGATGGTGGCGGGGGCGAGCCTCGCCCGCCGGGCCTGGCGGAACCGCCGGCTGGGGCACACACATGGACACGCTCACGGGAACGGGCACGCTCACGGCCATGAGCACGACCATGCACACGAGCACGAGCATGACCACGCGCACGACCACGATCACGCGCACGACCGCGAGCTCGTACTCGCCCACGCGCACACCGAAGCCCAGGCCCAGCCCCACGCCCACGCACCGGCCAAGGGCCACACCCACCACCCGCACAGCGAAGCGCACGACCACGGCCACAACCACGACCATCCCCATGAGCACCCCCACGGCCATGACCACAGCCACAGCCACGGCCCCCTGACCCACACCCACGGCGGCTTCACCCACACCCACCCCACCGCCCCCACCCTCCGCGGCACGATCCTGCTCGGCTTCGCGGGCGGGCTGGTCCCCAGCCCCTCCGCAGTGGTCGTGCTCGTGGGCGCCGCCGCCCTGGGCAAGGCGTGGTTCGGGCTGCTGCTGGTGCTGGCGTACGGCGTCGGGCTGGCCCTCACCCTGACGGCGGCCGGATTCGCCGTGGTGAAGGCCGGGGGCTGGGCGGCGCGGATGCTGGACCGCAGGCCCCGCTGGGCGGCCGGCCCGTTCGCGGCGCTGATGCGCAGGTCCGTACCGCTGGTGTCGGCGTTGGTCGTCGTCGCTCTCGGGGCCGGACTGGTGTTCAAGGGGGCCGCATCCGCGCTCGGTTGAGTTAGTTTGGGGAGGTATCACGCGGAGTGGAGCAAGCGCGCGGATACGAATGGGGGACGCCCGTGTCCGAGGTACCGGGCAGTGAACGTGTGGTCGCCGGGCGCTACCGTCTCCTGTCCCCGTTGGGCGAGGGCGGCATGGGGACCGTGTGGCGGGCCCGCGACGAGGTGCTGCACCGTGAGGTCGCCGTCAAGGAGGTGCGTGCCCCGGGCGGGCTGCCGGGACCCGATGCGGAGCGGATGTACGCCCGCCTGGAGCGGGAGGCCTGGGCCGCGGCGCGGGTGTCGAACCGCAATGTGGTGACGGTGTACGACGTGGCCATGGAGGACGGCCGCCCCTGGATCGTGATGGAGCTGGTCCGCGGGATCTCGCTGGCCGATCTCCTGGACGCCGAGGGCCCGTTGCCGCCGCAGCGCACCGCGCACATCGGCGCCGAGGTGCTCGCCGCCCTGCGCGCGGCCCACGAGGCCGGGGTTCTGCACCGGGACGTGAAGCCGGGCAATGTGCTGATGTCGAACGACGGACGCGTGGTCCTCACCGACTTCGGCATCGCCATGGTCGAGGGCAGTTCCGCGCTGACCATGACCGGCGAGGTGGTCGGCTCGCCCGAGTTCCTGGCCCCCGAGCGGGCGTTGGGCCGTACGCCGGGCCCGGAGTCCGATCTGTGGTCCCTCGGCGTGCTGCTGTACGCGGCGGTCGAGGGCACCTCGCCCTTCCGGCAGAACACTCCGCTGAGCACGCTGCGCGCGGTCGTCGACGAGGAGTTGCCGCCGCCGCGCCGGGCGGGCCCGCTCACCCCGGTCGTCGAGGGGCTGCTGCGCAAGGATCCGGCCGAGCGCGTCCCGGCCGGGCAGGCGGAGCGGGACCTGCGTGTCATCGGCGCGGGCGGCACCCCGCGCGCGGACACGGTCGCTTCCGCCCCGTACACCCCGGTGGTCGCGGACTTCCCGGCCCCGGCCCAGCATCAGGCCCCGCCCTCGCCGCATACCCCTCCCACCGCCACGACCCGGCCCTCCGCGGGCCCGGCCGCCAAGCCCGACCGGAACCGGCGCGCGGCGGTCGTCCTGGTCGCGGGCGTGGCCGCCCTGGCCCTCGCGCTCGCCGGACTGACGTACGCGCTGGTGAACCAGGGCAGTGGGGGCGGCGGGGACAACGGCGGGACCAGCGGCAACGGAGGCACGACCGGCGGCGGGGGTGACACCGGGGGCTCGAACGGCGGGAACACCGACACCGGCAACGGCAACGGCGGCGACACCACCACGGGCGGCACCGGCGCCACCTCCGGCACACCCGGCGGCGACGGAGGCAACTCAGGCACGGCGACTCCGCCGCCCCAGTCCGTCGAGGTGAGCGTCACGGGCGCGAACACGGACTACTCCGGCGTCTGTCCCCCGCCGGACTCCGAAGTGCCCACGTTCACCGCGACGTTCACGGTGGGCCGCGTCCCGGTGGAGGTGGACTACCGGTGGGTGACGAGGAGCGGCGAGGTCTCGGACCCGGGCTGGCGGACGCTGTCGTTCCCGCCGGGCGGGGACGGCACGCAGCAGGAACAGGTCATCGTGACGACGTACGACACGGACGGGACGTACGAGGACGAGATCGGCGTCGAGGTGCGCGACCCGGTCTCCACGACGTCCAACTCGGTGTCCTTCTCGGTCACCTGCGAAACGGAGACCCCGACGGGCGGGGTCTCCACTCTGCCCACGAACGAGGTGGTCGCGCCCCAGGGTGCGGCTGCGGTCAGGCCACGTTCCTGAGTACCGGCAGATAGCCGCCGGCCTGGCCGGAGGCCGTCGGGTGGTACGACTCGCCGATGTTCAGCCAGTTGAGGCTGTGCAGCCAGGAGCTGCCGGAGCAGATCTCGTGGCCGGTGAAGGTGGGCCGGACGTCGCCGAAGGTGAAGCCGTGGTCGGCGGCACGCTTGGCGATGGCGCTGTTCAGATAGTCGGACGCGTTGTTGATCGCGGCCCGCTTGGTCTCGGACATCCCGAGGCACGTCTGGCCGAGCTTGTAGAAGCGGGGGTAGCCGAGGACGACCACGTGGGCGGCCGGGGCCCTCGTCCGGATCGCGGAGTACACGGAGTCGAGCCGGCCGGGCAGGGTCGAGTCGACGTACGCCTTCGCCGTGTCGATGCGGGACACGCAGGCGCTGTCGGACTGCAGGACACAGGTCGTCATGACGTCGGCGAAGCCCGCGTCGTTGCCGCCGATGGTGATCGACACCAGGCCGGTGGCGGAGCCGAGGGGGCCGAGCTGGTTGGCCAGGACATCACTCGTTCGGGCGCCCGAGCAGGCCGTGAAGTTGAACGTCGAGGGTGAGTTGGCGGCCGCCCAGAGGTAGGGGTAGGCCTTCGTGCTGCGTTTGCAGTCGCCGCTGGAGCCGATGTAGCCGCCTGCCCCGACACCTGAGGAGTAGGAGTCGCCGAGGGCCACATAGCCGGTGGCCGCGGCGAGTTGGGACGCCTGCGCCGACGCGGCCCCGGTGAGGGCCAGACCGGCGGCGAGGAGGAGCGACGTCATGTATGCCGTGATTCGGGAACGTCTCATGGAACCTCCCTTTAGCACAAGGCCGTGAAGTTACGGCTTCGGAGGCGCTGACAAGTACGCGCTGATCTGCGGTGACTCGGGACGTAAGAAGCGGAGCCCCGGTAGAACTGGC